>JAKZTU010000093.1:0-70440 GCA_047516945.1 Acidimicrobiales bacterium | reverse complement strand
GTTTCGAACGTATATGTCGGTCATCGCTGGTGCCGCAACCCTGGTGATCGCAGTGCTCTGGTTCAGCGAACCTCTAGGCCTGAGCGACGCAGTACGTGCCGGTCTGTTCAGCGTAATCTCACTAGGCACCAGCACTGGGTTTGGAAACGCGACGGGTGTCGATTCGGCGGGCAACTTCGTTCTCTGGGCACCTGCGGCTCAGATGGTCATTCTGTTCCTGTTCGTCGTGGGGGCTTCAACGGGTTCCACTTCCGGGGGCATAAAGGTCATGCGCATGCGAGTGCTGGCCAGCCATGTAATCCGCTCTGTCAGGCGCTCTCAGCAACCCAGAGCCATTATCGCGGTGAAGCATGGGGGAGTGGCGGTACCCGAGGATGTGGTCTCCCGTATGGCCGGCTTCTTCCTCTTCTACGTGCTGCTCATCTGCGTCGGTGTCATCACCTTGACGATGCTCGGAGGTGAACTTGAAACATCCATTGGGGCGATCTTTTCCATGTTGGGGAACATGGGCCCAGCACTGGGAGAGGCGGGTCCCACCGCTTCGTTCTCCAATGCCTTCAGCCAGCCGGCTCGCTTGGTGCTTGCGGCCTTCATGTTGATCGGGCGCCTGGAGATCTTTCCAATGCTGCTGATGTTCGCAGCCCCATACCGAGTCGTCCGCGATGCCCTCCATCGTTGACTGAGGCACAAGAGTGCTCAGCTAGCTAGAAGTTCGGTCAATGCGGACAGAAACAAAGCAGGATCATGGCTCCCCGCGGTCTCTGAAGCGGAATGCATGGCCAATTGCGCGCAGCCCGCATCGATCACTGAAATCTGTAATTGAGCTGCTGTCTGCGGGCCGATGGTCGACCCGCAGGCGAGGTCGGTTCGGTTCACAAACTTCTGCATCCCGACGCCGGCGCGTTCGCAGGCCAAAGTAAACGCCGCGGCGCCTTGCGCATCGGTCGCATAACGCTGATTGGCGTTGAACTTCAGTACCGGACCGGCATTGAGTTCGATCTGATGGTCAGGTTCATGGCGACCGGGATAGTTCGGATGTGTTGCGTGAGCACCGTCGGCCGACAGCACCAAGCTGTCGCGCCGGGACTGATGTACGTGTTCGAGGCCGCCACCGAGCGTCGCGTTGATGTGGTCCAAGATGGTGCCGAGTATCGGCGAGGCCGCGCCGGTGCTGCTGACACTGCCGATCTCTTCATGGTCGAAGAAGCAGAGAACTGGGATGTGGGGACCAGGATTCGTCGCCAACGCGAGCATCGCGTCCAGTCCCAAGAAACACGACAACAGATTGTCAAGACGTGACGATGTCAAAAAGCACTGATCGATTCCGGTGAGTGCCGCTGGAGTGAGGACATGGGCCATCATGTCCCAACTCAGCACATCGTTCGTGTCTGCGGACACGAGTTCCCCCAGATAGGCACGAAACTCCAAAACGTCTGGGCCCACGCCCCAAATTGGAACTAAGTGCTTTTGCGGATTTAGCACAAGACCGCTTTTTCGGATGTCTGGATCAAGATGAATAGCAAGCTGAGGGATGCGCAATAGTGGCCGGTTGTCGTGCACCAGACGGGTGACCGTCCGGTCGCCGTCTCGTATCACTACTTGGCCGGCCAAGCCCAAGTCTCGGTCGAGCCAGGAATTCACTAGAGCACTGCCGTAAACCTCAACGCCCAGTTGTCGCCAGGAACCACTGTGAGTGTCAGGTTGAGGTTTAATGCGCAGGTTCGGGCTGTCGCTGTGGGCGGCGATCACCCGAAACCCAGTTGCCGCGCGGTGATGCTCTCCGATCACCCAGGCGACCAAAGCTCCGCCCCAGCGAACATATTGGCGACCGGTGATGGTCGGCGCTTGTTGCGATCCGAGTTCAACAAACCCTGCTGCCTGCAGTTCTTGGCATGCCGTTTCTACCGCATGGAACGGGGTTGGTGATGCGTCAATCAACGACGCCACCCTTCGAGCAACAGAAAGATCCGGGGGTTTCATAGGCCCATACTGTCGCCCTGGAGCCCAAAATGGCGTGTCTGGGGACAAGTTCGGTATTATTGAATTGCGTTTGAGCCGGGCCAGCGTCGTCCCCGCTCACGTTTTGGGCTTCACGCCCCAATATTGGAACCACCTCAGGAGATGCAGATGCTTCGCGCACAGCCCCCGCGCCAGGGTCTCTACGACCCTCGAAACGAGCACGACGCCTGTGGAGTCAGCTTCGTGTGCGACATCGGTGGTCGTCGCAGCCATGACGTCTTGCTCACCGGTTTCGCGGCGTTGTGCAATATGGAGCACCGAGGCGCTCAGGGGGCCGACATAAACACCGGTGACGGGGCGGGAGTTCTGATCCAGACACCGGACCGTTTTTACCGCGACGTTGTGCCCTTTGACCTTCCCGGTGAGGGTGAATACGCCACCGGTATCGCCTTCATCCCTCAAGCTGACAAGCACGCAGGCATCGCCCAGAGCGAGGTTGAGCGAATATTCGCCGAACAAGGCATGGTCACGTTGGGTTGGCGCGATGTGCCCGTCGAAGAATCGGTGATCGGATCGGCCGCGCTAATGACGATGCCGACATTCCGACAGATTTTCATTAGCGCAGAGGGTTTGAGCGGCCTGGATCTTGACCGGCGGGCGTTCATTGCTCGCAAACGCATCGAACATGAGATTCAGATTCTCGCCCCAGCCGACCAGGGCTTTGACGACCAGGACGCTGCTACCAGGGTCATGGCAGGGGCATCGAAGCCGCACGAACGTGTCTATTTTCCGTCGCTCAGTTCCAGAACCGTCGTCTACAAGGGAATGCTGACCCCTCCTCAGCTCGCAGAGTTCTACCAGGACCTCAGCGACGACCGAGTTGAGAGCGCGCTAGCGCTGGTCCATTCCCGGTTCTCCACCAACACCTTCCCTTCATGGCCCCTCGCCCATCCCTACCGGATGATTGCCCACAACGGAGAGATCAACACGATCCAAGGGAACCGCAACTGGATGCGCGCCCGCGAGGCGCTGCTGGAGTCACCGCATCTGCCTGGTCTTGAACGAGCATTTCCAATATGCACTGAAGGCGCCAGCGACACCGCTGGTTTCGACGAGGCTCTTGAATTGTTGGTGCTAGGCGGTTACTCCGTTGATGAAGCCGTGTTGATGATGATCCCCGAACCGTGGGAACACCACCAACACATGGACTCGGCCCAACGTGCCTTCTACCAATTCAATTCGACACGAATGGAGCCATGGGACGGCCCTGCCTCCATTGCATTCACCGACGGAGAAGTGATCGGTGCGGTACTCGACCGCAATGGTCTGCGGCCTTCGCGATATTGGGTTACCGACGACGGGCTGGTGATAATGGCCAGCGAAGTCGGAGTAGTCGAAGTTCCAGCGGACCAGGTGGTTGAGAAAGGTCGCCTCCAGCCCGGCCGGATGTTTTTGATCGATACCAATGAGAAGCGCATCATTCGCGACGACGAGATCAAAGCACGCCTCGGAGCAGCTCGTCCCTACCGCACCTGGATCGACCAGAACCTCACCACTCTTGCTGATCTCCCCCCAGCGACGCCCCGAGAAAGCGATGAAGGAACTCTCACCCAACGTCAGCAGACTTTTGGATATACCCATGAGGAGAAAAAGCTGCTGCTGGCTCCGATGGCGATCCACGCCAAGGAAGCCATCGGTTCTATGGGCACAGACACGCCCATCGCGGTGTTGAGCAGTCGCTCACGACAGTTGAGCGACTACTTCCAGCAACTTTTTGCCCAAGTCACCAATCCACCGCTCGACGCGATCCGCGAGCAGATCATCACATCGCTATTTGCGCGTGTGGGTCCGGAGGGCAATCTATTTGACCCGCAACCGAGTTCGTGTCGGACAATTCACCTCGACAACCCGGTCATCACCGATGATCAACTCGGACGCCTCGCCGCGCTGGACGGGACCGAAGGACCAGCCGGATTTCGTGCCGCAATTCTCCCCGCCCTGTACCCGGTGGCCGCGAACGCCGAGGGGATGGAAGAAGCGCTACGCACCCTGCGCGGCGCTGCCAGCGCCGCCATCGAAGATGGAGCCACGGTGCTGGTGCTCAGTGACCGTGGTACCAACGAGTCTTTAGCGGCGATTCCCTCGTTGCTAGCAACTAGCGCCGTTCATCACCATCTTGTCCGTGAAAAGAGCCGTACCAGAGCGGGGCTCGTGGTGGAGGCCGGCGATGTCCGCGAGTGCCATCACATCTGCCTGCTCCTTGGCTACGGCGCCAACGCCATCAACCCATATCTAGCCTTAGAAACGATCAGCGACATGGTGAAGCGGGGTGAGCACGGACTTGAGCGGTCAATGCCGCTGTCGACAGCTCACCGCAACTTCGTTGATGCCGCGGGCAAGGGAGTCCTGAAGGTGATGTCGAAGATGGGCATCTCCACCGTGGCGTCGTATACCGGAGCCCAAATTTTCGAGGCGATCGGGTTGTCACGCGAAGTCACTGACGAGTACTTCACCGGCACCGTCAGCCGTCTCGATGGTGTGGGGTTGGACGTGTTGGCTGACGAGGTCGCTGCTCGCCATCGTCTGGCGTATCCGAAGGTACCAAGTCAGCGGTCTCACCGGTCTCTAGAAGTCGGCGGGGAGTACCAGTGGCGCCGCGAGGGCGAGTACCACCTGTTCAACCCAGAAACCGTGTTCAAGCTTCAACATTCGACTCGCGAGAAACGTTTTGACATCTTCAAGGAGTACACCGAATTGGTGAACGATCAATCCAAGCGTCTGGGAACGCTTCGGGGTTTGTTTCGTTTCAATTCTGCTCGTCCGCCGGTGCCGATCGATCAAGTGGAGTCGATTCCCTCCATCGTTAAGCGTTTTTCGACCGGGGCAATGAGTTACGGCTCGATCTCACCCGAAGCTCACGAGACGCTCGCCATTGCCATGAACCGCATAGGCGCCAAATCCAATACGGGCGAAGGAGGCGAAGACGCCGACCGATTCGTGCCCGACGACAACGGAGACCTCCGCCGCAGTGCTATAAAGCAGGTGGCCAGCGGACGTTTCGGTGTCACCAGCGAGTATTTGGTCAACGCCGATGATCTACAGATCAAGATGGCTCAGGGAGCAAAACCTGGCGAAGGCGGACAGCTTCCCGGCAACAAGGTGTACCCCTGGATCGCCAAGACCCGTCATTCAACACCCGGCGTTGGCTTGATCTCACCGCCACCGCACCACGACATCTACTCGATTGAAGATCTCGCTCAGTTGATCCACGACCTCAAGAACGCCAACCCTGAAGCTCGAGTTCACGTCAAGCTTGTGGCTGAGGTTGGAGTAGGGACCGTTGCCGCGGGAGTATCCAAGGCTCACGCCGATGTAGTCCTCATCTCCGGGCACGACGGCGGCACCGGAGCCTCGCCCCAAACATCGATCAAACACGCAGGCGTTCCATGGGAACTCGGGCTGGCCGAAACCCAACAGACACTGCTGCTCAACGACCTGCGCGACCGCATCGTCGTGCAGTGCGACGGCCAATTGAAGACTGGCCGCGACGTAATGATCGCGGCGTTGCTCGGGGCTGAAGAATTCGGATTCGCCACCGCTCCACTTGTCGTCATGGGTTGCATCATGATGCGCGTATGTCATCTCGACACCTGCCCGGTCGGTGTCGCTACCCAGAACGAGAAACTACGCGAGAACTTCTCGGGGCAACCTGAATTTGTCGTGAACTTTGTTGAGTTCATCGCCGAAGAGGTCCGAGAACTGATGGCAGAACTTGGATTTCGCACCCTCGACGAAGTAATCGGGCAGGTCGAAGTTCTCGATGTCAACGACGCGGTCAACCATTGGAAAACTGACGGCCTTGACCTCTCGCCCATTTTGCATTTGCCCGAAATCGCACGCGAGTCGCGCCGCCATCAATGGAAAGAGCAAGACCACGGCCTTGAACGTGCACTCGACCAAACACTTATCTCCCTAGCTGAAGGTGCGCTTGGCGACGGGCGTCCCGTCACCATCGATATCCCGATTCGCAACGTCAATCGCACGGTTGGGACTCTCTTGGGCTTTGAGGTGACAAAGCGATTCGGAGGGGAGGGACTGCCAACCGACACGATCATCGTCAACTTCACGGGCTCGGCCGGAAACAGCTTTGGCGCGTTCGTTCCCCGAGGCATCACCTTAAGACTCGAAGGAGATGCCAACGACTACGTCGGCAAAGGACTCTCTGGCGGCCGTCTCGTGGTGCGCCCACCAGAGAGCGCTCAGTTCGTTGCCGAGGAAAACGTTATTGCAGGGAATGTGATTCTCTACGGTGCCACTGGCGGAGAGGCATTCCTGCGAGGTCGAGTAGGGGAACGCTTCTGTGTCCGAAACTCCGGTGCCATCGCTGTGGTGGAAGGAATAGGCGATCACGGTTGTGAATACATGACCGGAGGTCGAGCGGTTGTGCTCGGCTCGACCGGACGCAACTTCGCCGCTGGAATGAGCGGCGGAATCGCCTTCGTGTACGACCCGGCCAAGCGATTGCCACAGCGGACCAACCTTGAAATGGTCGTATTGGAAGAACTCAACGACGAAGACCTCGAATGGCTTCGCGACAGAATCGTGAAACACCGTCACGAGACGGGAAGCGAAATCGCAGCTCGGATTCTGGCTGCTTGGGGGACTAGCTCAGGTGACTTCGTCAAAGTAACCCCAACGGACTATCGGCGGGTTATGGAAGCCGCAGCACGAGCCCGAGAGCAGGGCGACAACGAAGTAGAGGCGATCATGGCCGCCTCACGGGGATAGGACAGAGGGGACCGCAGACGATGGCTGACCCCCGCGGCTTCTTGAAGCACCAGCGACAGCTTCCCACGCGGCGACCGGTCCCTGTCCGATTGTTGGATTGGAAAGAGGTCTACGAAGACTTTCCAACCTCAGAACTACGTCGGCAAGCAAGTCGCTGCATGGACTGCGGCATCCCGTTTTGCAACAACGGCTGCCCGCTCGGCAACTTGATCCCAGACTGGAACGACTTGACTCACAACGGCCAATGGAAGGACGCCATCGAACGTCTCCACGCGACCAACAACTTTCCAGAGTTCACCGGGCGTCTCTGCCCTGCACCCTGCGAAACTGCATGCGTTCTGGGAATCAACCAACCGCCGGTCACCATCAAGCAGATCGAAGTTGAGATCGTTGACAGGGCTTGGTCGCAGGGCAATATCGCTGCTGTCAGCCCAACAGTGGTCACCTCGAAACGAGTGGCCGTCGTGGGTTCGGGCCCAGCTGGTCTCGCGGCAGCCCAACAGCTCACTCGAGCCGGGCACGAAGTAGTCGTCTACGAGCGCGATGACCGACCGGGAGGGCTCCTGCGCTACGGAATTCCCGAGTTCAAGATGGAAAAACGCCATCTTGACCGACGACTGGACCAAATGAGAGCCGAGGGCACGAGCTTCGTGTGCAACACGGCCGTCGGCATCGGCATCAGCGCGGACGAACTGCAAGAAACCTTCGATGCTGTGGTGCTGGCATGTGGGGCAACGCAAGCCCGTGACTTGCCAATCCCAGGCCGGGAACTCGATGGCATCCACCAGGCCATGGAGTACCTGCCCATCTCCAACCATGTTCAACAAGGCGATATCGCTGAGCCTTCGATCACCGCCGAAGGCAAACACGTGATCATTATCGGTGGTGGCGACACCGGCGCTGACTGTCTGGGGACTGCGTTGCGACAACGCGCCAAGTCGATAAACCAGTTTGAGATCATGCCCCGTCCACCCGACGAACGGCCTGAGTCGAATCCCTGGCCCACCTGGCCGATGATCTACCGCGTCAGCTCCGCCCATGAAGAAGGCGGCGAGCGAGAATACGCCATCAACACGGTCGAGTTCACAGGTACCGACGGGCGAGTCGGCGGACTCAACTCAGTGAGAGTCGAACAGAGCTTCACCGATGGGCGAATGAGCTTTGACCCGGTAGCCGGCTCGGAACGAGACTTTCCAGCGGACTTGGTGCTGTTGGCCATGGGCTTCACCGGAGCCGAACCCGGGCCACTGCTCGAGCAATTCGGGGTGGAACTTGACGCCCGGGGCAACGTGGCCCGCGATGGCGACTGGGCTACCAACGTCGAAGGGGTCTTCGTCTGCGGGGACATGGGTCGCGGCCAAAGTCTGATCGTTTGGGCAATTGCAGAGGGTCGTTCAGCCGCGGCTTCGGTAGACCGTTGGCTCACCGGCCACACCCTGCTCCCAAGCCCAGTAACCCCAACCGCAGCACCCCTGCGCTGACGGCCTGACCGTCAATCGGAGCGATGTCTTTAGGTGTCGGGGCGTTGGGCAGATCTCAAGTAGTCGGCGAAGAGCAGCAACAGAGCTATCACCGCAAGGATATGGACACCCTCGAATTGCTGTGGCCACACAAAGTCGGGCGGATGACGAAACCGGCGCTGCTCAACCATGATCGACAGTGCTGCCAAGCCCAACAACAAAGCCGCATACAACCCCCCACGATTCCACCAGCGCGGACGCCAGATACCGAGCGCCGCGATCGCGCCAACCACAAAAGCCACCAGGTGCCATTCGGGAAGGTTGATCAAGGCAAAAACAAACGCCACTACAAAACCGACTCCAACATGGGTGCCAGCTCGTGGAGGTAGGACCCGATAGTTCGCCGAAGCGCTGATAGCGGGATCGATCAGAGGGAGTTCTGGCCCGTCACGGCGCCGCGCAAGTGACACGTCAGGCCCGGGCACCGAACGGACCGCCAGAAAGCCAACCACCAATACAGCCAGCAGGCTCAGCCACAATGCCCAGTTGACCAAGCGCTGAGGAGTCCATCGCAACTCAACTAAACGATCATCACCAGCCGGGAGCCGCCAACCGTTGGCGAACCCGTCAAGCAACACCGGGGCTCCCAGGTCCACACCGTCGACCGTCGCCGACCAGCCGTCGTTGTGGCTTTGGCCAAGCACAAGCCACCGGTCATCGGGCGACCCCCGCACCATCAACGTGAAGGAGGTGTCGTCGTTGCTGAGCACTTCGACCGGAGCCATTTGCGCTGGAGGATCCGTGGGACGAGGACTGCGCAACACAAGCTGATCGATGTCAAGACCTGCCGACCGCGACCGCGATTCGATCCTGAGACCGTCAGCAACAGAAACTGTCTCATCGCAGCCAACGAGGAGCAGTTCGCGGCGGGCCAAGGCGTCTTCGGCTGACCCTGTTACTCGCGCCCTGACGGCAACGTCGTTGATCACAAGCAATTCGCTGCAGCCCGTATCGAACTCAGTCGCCTCGCTGAAGTGAATTCCCTCGCCAAGATCAACCTCGGCGATAGCTATCGGCATGGCCACCCCCGCATTGGAATACCAGTCTCGAGTGATGCGCTCATCGACATCGGCTGCCACTAGGACCAGAGTCGAGAAGGCGCGGTCGAGTCTCTGCTCCAAACGAACCGTCTGCCCCCTTGGTCCAGAGCGAAGCCCACCGTCAAGTACAAGCTCGCCCGCTTGGGTGCCGTCGACCATCACCAACATTCGGCTCGGCAACGAATGCAGGTCATCAGCTACGACATCAATCACGAGACGCTCAACGTGAACTGGTTCAGCGGTAGTGAGTTCGAGCCATTGACCTGCTTGGGGGCCAAAAACTCCAGTCCACGCGGTGTCTGAGTCGTCATCGAACGCGAACGAGGCCGCGCTGTGGAGATCACCGGGGAGACGACCGCTGGAATGCGCCGTCATAGTCAACCCGGCAGGCGTCCCAGTACGCCCAAGCAGTCCGTCGATTTGGGACTCGGGGGCGGCAGCCGAAAGCCTGGCAGCGCCTGAAACTGTAAAGCTACGCCCAGCAGTCATGGGCACCCAACGATGCATCTCCGGTTCGGCATCTTCGCGCACTGGTTCGGCTGGGTCGGATCGTTCACGGGTCAAGACCACAGACAAATCATGAACATCAAGTCGACTACCGAGTGCCTCCAGCAACGCAACCGGAGTTCGAATCGTTTCGCGCAACGGCTCTGGAGACGGCCCGAGCAGCACTTCGGCGAAACCGACCGGCGACACACCGGGGTAGGTCGCATACACTCCGAAATCAAGATCGGTGATTTCGACTTGTATCTGCGAAACCATGGTCTCGGCGAACTCAACCGTCTGGCCGCCCACACTCTGGCTCTGCGCGCCCAGCGAGAACCGACCCAACACCAAGTCGTCTAATGAAGGCCCGACAGCTCGAATCTCCACCTCGGTGATATGACGGTTGGCTTCGCCGAGAGGCTGCACAAAAGTGATCTCCGAGACCTGCGTCGGGGAGTTGAAGTTGAACTCGAGATATTCACCGCGAGCCTCCGCAAAAGCGGCTACGACCCAGGCGGTGGTGGGATCACCATCCACGGCATAAAAGGCGCGATCATCGTTGGTGTAGGTGACCGGGTTGCCATACGCGCTGGCTTGAACAGTGAAGTCGCCGTCCTGTACGGCCACGGTACGACTGTCGTCGGCATCCAGGTCTTGGCGTTGATCGAGTTCAAAGAACAGCGGCAAACGATTGTCGGTCGGGTCGTCGACCAGCGGCGTTTGGCCCGCTCGTTCAACCGCGCCGAGATTCTCCCTCAATGTTCCCCAACGCCTGGCCCTCTTGGCGTTGGTGTCGGTTATGACGATGTGACTCGGTTCGGCCAAAACGGTCGAACGAAGGTCGTCGTCGGCAACCAGGTCCGAAGCAAACCAGAGACTCCCACTCAGGTCCAATAATCCGGCGCCTGCGATATCAACGATGCCTTCGGCGTCACCCACGATCACCGTTCCACCCGCCAGTGGGCGAAGCCTTACGATGTCGAGAGCATTTTGAACCTGGTAAACCGTCACAGGAGCCGGATCAGGCAACCCCGGATCAATACCCAAATGCACTTCGTCAAGCATCGTCTGGGAGGGGCCGGCCACGTTCGGTTTCGGTTCCCCGAAGCCAACACCGGGCCCCAAGTCCGGCACCCGGGCCAACTGGTCGGCTAGCGCTACCGGTCGAGGAGTGCGGAAGCGTTCGAAAGTGAGATCACCGCGATGCACCACGTCGTCGACCGACATCAACTCGGCGACAGGCACGACCGAGTCCAGGTCAAGACTATTTTCCTGGAAGCGGCGATCGAAAGCTGTAAGCAGGGCCGCTGACTCCGCAGAACCGAACGGAACCAGTTCACGAGCGATGTAACCGCGATCAAGAAGGCCAGGCGTAATTGGGTCGACGGTGTTACCCCAACGATAAGAAGCAAAATCCGTCCCCGGAACTTCGAGCACCCGGCCCCCACGCCCAGAGTTGTCGAGCGCTGAGATTGCCTCCATCCAATACTCGGGGATGTTCTCATCTCGATGTAAGTGTTCCTCGATCATGCGAATCCGCCATATCGCCGGATTATTGAGCACGACCGCAACGCAAATGAGAACCGCTAGAACGCGCCCCTGATCCGGCCAACGACGCTGCATGGCATTGGCGATCATCCCGAGAAAAACTGCCACCGCAAGAACCAACATGGGCAACGCCCGAGGCATCGAGCGCAGAGCCAAACCAACATCGGTTTGGGTAAATGACTTGAAGACCGAACCCAAAGCGCTGGGATGATCAAACGGATGAGACGCAATGGCTAAAAGCCCACCCACCACGATCAGCAACACGAAATACGAGCGGTGTCGCCAGCGGATCAGCGCTGCTCCGCCCAGAGCGAACACAACCAGCCCGAAACTCAAGAAATGGAGCCAGACTCCCTGGGTGTACTCGATGCTCGGTTCGATCCACTGGCCAAACTTGTCGTTGCCGTAGAAGAACCAATAGCCGAGACCCCGAAACACTTCGGGACCTGTTGAGGCGTCTGCAACCACCTCGTACGTTTCGGTGTAACGCGTCACCGGGAGGCTGTATCCACCTTGCAGCGCCAGTCCTGCGATCCACCAGAGCGAAACCCCGATGGTGGTGACCGCGATCCTCAACGCGGCTCCTAGCGCTCGAGTTGCCGAAATAGATCGTTCAATGCCAGCGGCGTGGAGGAGCCATAGCACAGGAGCCAACCCCACCAATACCAGCGATGTGGCGTTCACCGATCCGACCGTGACCACTAGCAAAGCGAACAGCGCGGGATACCTCCAACCGCCACGACGCGCCGCACGGATGGTGAGCGCGATCATCCATGGCAGCCCAGCCCACGGGAGTAACACAACCGAGATGCGAGCTGAATAGTGCAGGACGTAAGGACTGAGTTCGTAGGCCAGCATCGCCACAAGCAGACCCCCGCCTCTCCAATCGAGCGTCTTGAGCAGATACCGGACTCCTGCGGCAGCGCCAAACAAAATTGAACCAAGCCAAAGGCGTTGAGCCAGCCAATCTGGGCTCTGCAGTGTCTCTGCCAACCAATAGAAAGGCCCCATCGGCCACAGGTAGCCAATGGTTTGGTGGGTTACGGTGCCCAAAGCCACATCGCTGTCCCACAACGACGACGCTTCGGCGAGCAAGCGTGAAGGGTCGAGATACAGGTAGGTCTTGGTATCGGCGCCGACCTTGCCAGGACTCGAAAAGACAACTGGCAGATATGCAACGACCGCGGCCACTCCCAAGGGCACCGCGCCACGGAGACTCTGTATCCGGGCACGGACGCTCAAGCGGCGGAGCCACCTACTATCCATAGCGAGTGCGCCGCGCGCTAGCAGTAAGCACCGCCATCGTGTCGTACGCAGTGCGCTCCCACGTGAATGCAAGCGCTTGTTGGCGTGCTTCGACACCCATACGCTCGCGCAGATCCTGGTCGCTCAACACACTTACCAATGCCTCAACGAACTCGATCGAAGAATCAACCAACAGGCCCGTCACACCGTGAGTCACCGCATCAACATGACCTGGAATCCTAGTTGCAACCGCAGGCGTGCCAACCGCAGCGGCTTCGGTCAGAGTCATTCCCCATCCTTCGCTCTTCGAGGTGGCAGCAACAACCCACGCAGATTGGTAGCACTGGATCAAAATGTCGTCGTCAACGCGGCCCAGTAGCTCACACCATTGTTCAGCCCCGAGGCGCGAGATCTGATTCTCAAGTGCATCTCGTGCATAGCCTTCACCGACAATCGTCAGCGTTGCCGGTACCACTTCACGAACCCGCACCATCGCCTCAATCAACTCGTCGAATGCCTTGGGAGGCATCAGGCGACCAACAGCGAGCACGCTGGGCACCTCGGACTTTTCTCGGCCCATCGAGAACATCGGCGAAATCCCCGGCGGCACGACATGCACGTTCTCGGGCCGAAACCCAAGCCGTTCCAGTAGCAACACCTTGCTAGATTCAGAAAGCGTCACTACCGATGTTCGGCGATAGAACGGCGGAGCCAAGCGACTTTCGAGGAACTGGCCGACGCGAGCTAGACCGGGCGGAAGTACCAGCGGCCACATCTCCGTGTGCACATGGTGTAGCCAAGTTACCCGAGGACCGCGGGCCCAGATCGGAGAGAAGAAAGGTACCCCGTTCCATATCTCGACTAATGCATCTCGCGGCCCATGACGACCTGTCGCCTCAGCGGCAGCAGCGCGGGGAAACACCAGATATCTCCCAGCCTTGCGGATCACTTGGTAACCGTCACGCGTCGCCAAGGGTGGCGATCCTGCGCGTACGAGGTGCGCATGGTGACTTCGATCCCAGCCTGTGCCCATAGCGATGCCACCGTTGCGGCGTGGATCTCGGATCCCCCCGCTTCAACATCGGCAAGATCACGCCAAGCCAGCATGTGGATACGTCTGATACCTGCTTCGGCGGCAAGATCGCCGATTTTTCCTACCGTCGGCACAACATTGGCCGACGAAGCAAATTCCGGTGGTTCAGGCACCCGCGGCACCGACGCATGTTACCGGCCGTGTTGCTGACATCTCACGGTGGGTAGCAAGCTGCACAACAATGACTGTCTCGCGCTTCGCAGAGCCTGTAACTGTTGTAGTAATTCATCGCAACCGTGCCGAACAGGTGGGTCTCACAGTTGAGGCTTTCAGATCACAGACCGTTCCCACTCAGGTGATGGTTGTCGACAACGGCAGCGAGGCATCTACGGTCAATGCGCTCAGTGGACTGGTGGGTGACGCCGAACTGATTGTCACCGGTGAAAATCTAGGCTTCGGACCAGGAGCCAATATTGGCATGAGACGCTTCCTGCGAGGCGGAGTTGGTGAATGGGTGGCGCTTGCACCCCACGATGCGATGCCCCAACCCGACACCATCGAAAAGATGCTGTCAGCGGTATCCGACAAACCGCTGGTCGGTTTGATGAGCGCAGATGTGGGTGACCAGGCACGTCCAATTATCCAGCCATATCTCGGCTCGATCGACGCTGAGCCAACCGTGTCGGAAGGATTCGACCAATCCGACTATCCGCATGGAACGCTGATGATGTGTCGACGGAGTTTTCTATCTGAGGTTGGCTTGTTCGACGAGCGCTATTTCGCCTACTGCGAAGAAGCTGAGTTGGGTGTTCGCGCGGCCAAATCAGGCTGGCTGTGCGGCGTGATCCGGGGTGCTGAAGTTCGAAATCCTGGTATGAGTTCTTCGGTTGAACGGGTCGCCTATCTGCAATTACGCAACACGCTGCTAATGCTTCGCGAACACTACGGAGTTAGGAACTCGCTCTTTCGCATAGTGGTTGCACTAGTACAAATCCCGATGGGTCTGGTTTACGCACCAGCACGCGGATTGCACTGGTCCGTGCGAGGACGCCTGTTCGCAATCCGGGATCACTTGCGGGGCCGCTACGGACCACCACCGCCATCGATCAGCTCAAAAGAGCATCCACACGGAAGAACCCGGGCGGCCTAACGCCCTTGTTCGGGGCGCTCAGCGCCGCTTGGACCGCGGCGTGCGTCGTGAGGCGCCGAGGAGCGCCACCATCAGCCGAGCGTAGTGGTACGCCAATCTCAATGGGCGCTGCGACGGCACACCACCGGCCCTCTGGTTCATCAACGCGGGGACTTCGACAACCGTGTAACCCCGGCGACAGGCTTCTACAAGCGTCTCCACCGAGTCCATGTAGTCAACCGGATACTGATGAGCAAAGACTTCCAGCAGTTGTCCGCCGATGGCTCTGAATCCCGAAGATGTGTCACTGAAGGACTGCCCGGTAATCACACGAACGCCAACCCGCAGCACCCACATCGCCAAGGCTCTGCTCCGCCCGACTCCGTAGTCACCCTCAAGAAATCTGGAGCCCACAGCCATGTCCGCACCTGCGTCAAGAGCCGCTGTTAGTAGTCCGATCTGATCGGCTCGATGCTGGCCATCGCCATCGAACTGCACAGCCCGTGAATAGCCGCTGTCTACCGCGTAGCGATAGCCGGCCCGCAAGGCTCCGCCGATTCCAAGGTTGAACGGCAAAACCACAACCCGCACACCAGCATCGCGAGCCACCGAAGCCGTCGCGTCGGTCGAACCATCGTCAACTACGATGACGTCAAGTTCAGAGACAGTGTCCGCAAGCTGACGAAGAACTGCAGGCAGAGCTTCTTCCTCGTTGTATGCCGGGACAACGACAATGGTCCGCTGTAGGCCCGACTCAATCATCGGATCGACTCGCTGACACGTTTCTCCATCAGGCTCCACCAGCCTTGAGTTCCTCGTGGTAGTCGGCCTCGACATTTACCTCCCAGACGTCGTGACTCGTGCCGTTGACGAGGTTTTCGACGGTAAGCATTGCCGTGTACATGGAATGGTCCTGATTGTTGTAGCGGTGCATTCCGTTACGGCCAACAGGGTGAACATTGCGAGTGCACTCAGCAAGCCAGCCGCGCAGCGTGTCGACATTTTCTTTGTAGAAGGCGTCGTACATCGGGTACGCCTTGGGCATCCGTACTACGTAACCCTTCTCAACGCGGGTGGGGTCGAGCAGACCGAGAGTCGCCATTTCTCTGGTTCCCAAGGCTATGAGGTCGTCGTCGCTAGCGACCCAGAGTTCATCGCCTTCGTTCACGAAGAACTCAAGGCCCAGACATGTTTTGCCAGGTTCGGGAATCATTTGCGGTGACCAAGAACCAAAATTCTGCACACGGCCGACAGCCACTTCGGGGGAGTGGATATATATCCAGTTGTCGGGGAAGCCATCTTCAAGTGGAACGACTAGTGCCACGGTCAAAAAATCGCGAAACTTCAGTCCGGAAGCGGCGCGAAGAACCTCCTCAGGTGCCGGGGGATCCATCGCTTGGACAAGCCGTGGGATCGGCATCGAAGAGATGACTGCACTGCATTCGTGCACCTGTTGGCCGCCTGGACCCGTCGTGATGACCTCAGTGGCAACCCCATTGGCGTGACGGATCTTTGTGACTGTTGAGTTGAATTCGACATTACTGCCCTGCGCTTGCACCAACTCACAGCAACGTTCCCACATCATCCCGGGACCGTGGCGTGGATACTCGAACTCCTCAATAAGGCTCGTAATGCCAGTGGAGTTGCGCTTTGGAATGAGCGCGTTGACGATCGCATTGAGGAGGTTCAGGTTCTTGATTCGTTGCGCGGCCCAGTCGGCTGCGAGTTCGTTGGCCGGCACTCCCCAGACTTTTTCGGTGTAGGTCTTGAAGAAGGTCTTATAGAGCCGCCATCCGAACTTGGCAGCAACGTATCCCTCGAACTTCGTTTGGTCCTCAGGTGGCCGTATCTTGACCCAGAGGTAGGACAAGACGCAACGGACCGCTTCTACAACACCTAAGTTCCTGAGCGCGTTGAATGCCTTCAGTGGGTAGTCGTAGAACTTCCCCCCATAGAAGATCCGGCTCATGCGGGGCCGCAAAAGGAAATCTTCGGCGGGGAGAATCTCGTGCCATAGATCAGACACCGGCGCGACCTTGGTAAAGAAGCGATGGCCGCCGATATCAAAGCGCCAACCATCGCGTTTGGCTGTGCGGGAGATTCCACCTACGACATCGTCGGCCTCAACGATGAAGGCTGTGCGACCGTACTTGCCGAGCTGGTACGCAGCGGTCAGTCCAGCCGGACCCGCACCGATCACCACGATTTGCGGCTCTGGAACGGCGCTTTGGTCATTACCCATATGGCTGCCCTCTCCTACGCGAAGCGGGATCATATCCGAAATCGCGACATTCTCAGGTTGGGTCACCCGAGCCGTGCCCCGAACGCGCCACACTGCACTCATGGAACTTCTGCAGATCGAGTGTCCGCGCTGCGCAACAGAGTGCGAAGTCGAGTACTACGGCCCGTGCGGATCATGCCGCGAGCAACTCAAGGCCACCCTCCGCCGCGACGCCCAAGACGTAACGGCCGTCGAATACGAACCCAAGGTGAACGTCACCCCCAACGCCGTCGCTCTCAAAGACGACTAGGCGCGCTGCCAACCTCTACACCTCCCAGATACCCCGATCGCAGAAGACAGACTTCAACACTTCGGGTTCATCGGTCATCAAACCGTCTACACCGAGGTCGAGTAGTCGATGCATTTCGCCGGGATCATCGACCCCCCACACATGAACATGGATCCCGACGGTGTGTGCATGCTCGATGAATCGCCTTGTGACAATCTCAATGCGACCCATACGAACCGGTACCTGCGCCGCATCCACGCTCTCGAGCGGGACTGGAATGTGGTTGGCACGCAGCAACAGTGCCATCACCCTGCGACTACCTGCAGCAATCGCCAATCCATCGCCCAACAACCGCCTCGCATGATCTACTCGACGATCACTGAACGCACCCACAAGCACGCGATCCAAGGCATCGGCCGCCAAGATCGCCTGGGCCAACGGCTCCACAGCTCCATCGCGTTTCGGGTCGAAGTTGATCCGCGTATTCGGAAACGCTTCAAGCAATTCGTTGACCTGCAGAATCGGCTCAGTGCCTCCTATTCGAGCTTTGCTGACCTCAGCCCAGGACAACTCAGCAATATCACCGCAGCGATCCGCGGTCCGGTCGAGCCGATCATCGTGGCAGATCACTCCGACACCGTCACGGGTCACCTGCACATCGGTCTCAATGTGGCTGTAACCCAGATCAACAGCATGGCGAAAGGCGCGCTCGCTGTTCTCCGGATAGACGCTGGTGCCGCCACGATGAGCAAACGCAATCGGACCCCGATGTTGCAGAAACGGATGCACCTCAGCCACCTCGCCACAATACTCGGCCTGCGAGTTCTCCGTCTCAGCATCACTCTGGAGCGCTGGCACCGATTCGCGTGACACTACGTACTCTGGCAAGAATCCTACGAATCTTCGAAAATTGCGCGCCGTGCGCCATATCCGCACATACGACTGAAGCACGTTAGACAACCACGACGCGTTGTTGACATATATGAGACATGTTCTTGACATGCATGATACATTGTCTCCACCGTTAGCCGGTGTGACTCCCCTCCGCATCGTACATGATCTCCGCATTCGACTCACCAGAAAGATGACTCGTGGATAAAATACCCTCCAAGCTTAGGCAACCACCTGCCGTGCGCACAGTAAGTGCACTCCTGTTGGCGTTGGTCGTGTTGTTACTGTCGCCGTTGTCAGCCGTTGCCCAACTTGACCCCGGTGTCACACCGTTCGGAGTGAATGTTGGTGGTACACGATACGCAAACAATAACCAACACAGTTATCGAACCCTTGAAGATAATATATTACAACGCTTTCGATGGGAACATCGATTCGATGGTGCGGGCGGGCAAGACGTTTACAATCCGACTGACATGAACCTTGCTCGCGTACCAGATTTTGCTCTATTCCCAGATTTTTACTGGCTTGTCCAGACATTGCATGGTGCCACTGCTGGAACCTATACTTGTGCTACCCCGCTATCAGATTCTGTGTGTTCAACCGGTAGAATTGTTATCGCTGATGATACCCATAATTTAAGTGATTTGCTTCAGAATAATCTAGTGTGCCATGAAATAGGTCACAGTATCGGCTTCGGACATGGTACTTCAGGTACCAGCTGTATGTCAGGCGGCGAAAATAACCAGTTCAATACTATTGAAGTCGGGTTAATAAATGGTCACTACTAGAATCCTCGGGTTCTTATACGATGATTTCCGGTAGCCCTTACCATGGAGGAGTATTATGCGTTTGCTAATAACTAGCATGACACTAGTAATGACAATGACTGTGGGCATTTCTTGTTCGTTGTCATCTGATTCTGTGAATGAACCGCAGACTATTGAACACGATTCACAAACAGTTTATATTCTTGACACATCCGAGAACGCCGAATTCGAAGATACAACGGCGGCCACGGAACCAGTAGCGCTAGGAACAACGGGACTTGCTACATACGATGAGAGCATTCCAGATGGTGGCTACAATGCGTTCTACATCTATCATCAGGATCTAGAGTCCTTGGCGCGCGCGTCTGATATCATCTTCACGGGCAGAATCACGAACTATATCGAATCTGCACTTACCGTGCCCCTGCCCGAAACTGCGAGTATCGGGCTCCAAATAGATGTGTACGACGGCATCGTTTTCACAGTTGACGAAGTTATAGCTGGTGAATTGCCTGCGAACACGCAAGAGATCACTATATTGACGTTTGCAATGATCACAGACGAACAAGGCGCACCAATGGTGCGTATTTCAGATTCCCCGGTAGAAGTTATACGGTCGGGCATAGAGCAAAGACATCTACCTGACGGCCCGACATATCTCGTATTTGCTTTACAAGAAGTCGATCCATCCAGCCCATTCTATAGATCTGATTTCTATTACTTCAATACGCCCGGAAGCGTAGTTCAAGTCATGGATAACGGACTGCTCGGAGTTGGCGTAGACAAGCCATTGAACACAACCAGAGTTACTGAAGTCGAAAACTCGGAACCTGTAAATTCACTTCTGTTGGCCGATGTCCGCGGCGCAGTAAGCGTAACACAAGAAACCAATGATCTCCCAGGAACGGAACCTCAAAATGATGGACTCGGTGGCTTGCTGCAGGACGACACAACACCGGGAGAGTCTTCGACTGAGTAGGACTCGACGCATGCGTTCCCGTTGTGACCGCGCCAAAATGACAATAGCCGCTGCCAGGATCCATCGACATCGCACCACAGAAGCGTCAACCTAGGTAGCCTTCGGGGATGCAACGACGTACAAAAATCGTGGCCACGATCGGTCCGGCCTCAGAGGACGAAACAACTCTGCGGGAAATGATTCGCGCAGGAATGAACGTTGCCCGAGTCGGACTAGCGCACGGAACTGTTGACGAAGGGATAGAGCGATATCGTCGCATCCGAGCGGTCGCCGAAGACGAAGGAGTCCGGGTCGGCATCCTGGTTGACCTTCCAGGCCCAAAGGTGCGAGCCGCGAGCTTCAGTGAACACGGCACCGATATCGCCACCGGTAGCACCTTGGAACTTCGAGTTGGACAAGACGCGTCGAACGAATCGGTGATTGAGGTCGACTACGAGGGTCTTCTCCACGACTTGGAAGTAGGCGACCAACTAACCATCGGCGACGGTGGCGCAGTACTCAAGATCACAGACATATCGAGCGAAAAGCTCCTTGTCACCGCCATTCACGGAGGGCAATTGAAGGGCCGACCGGGCGTACATCTCCCCTCGCAACGGCTCCGCATGGCAACCCCCACACCGAGTGACTTCGTTGCGCTCGACGCATTCGTGGAGTTAGGCGTCGACATGGTGGCGGTCAGTTTCGTCCGCTCGGCTCACGACATCAGACGAGTCGGGACCGAACCCCACCCACGGGGTCCACTTGTGATCGCCAAAATCGAGACACGGGCCGCCGTCGACAACCTGCCAGGGATCATTGAAGCAGCCGGAGCGATAATGGTGGCGAGAGGAGACCTTGGCAACGAGTGCAGCCTTGAGGATCTACCACATTTACAAAAAGAGATCATCAAGGACTGCATTGCTGGTGGCCGTCCTGTGATCACTGCCACGCAAATGCTGGAATCGATGCTCACCAGTCCTGCGCCAACTAGGGCAGAGGCGAGCGATGTCGCCAACGCCGTCTTTGACGGTTCATCAGCGGTCATGCTTTCAGGCGAAACCGCGATCGGTTCAGACCCAGTCAACGTCATCCGCACGATGAGCCGGATCGCCACTCGAGCCGACGAGGCAATGGACTACGAGAGTTGGGCTAAACAACTCGCGGAACTGCGTATGACCGATAACTCTGGGGGAACGGCGTCGGTGACCGACGCCATGACCATGGCTGCTTGGCGGGCGACTCAGGAACTTGAGATCGATCGCGTCATATGCATCTCAGGATCGGGCTTCACGGTCCGTTCAATGGCCAGATTCAGGCCCGAAGCTACGATTCTCGGGTTCTCTATCAACGAATCCACGGTGCAACAGCTGACTTTGAGTTGGGGCACGATCCCGATGCGTATCTCCAAAGGCGGCAGCAACGAGGAAATGGTTCGAGAAGCGATCCGCCTGGCCAAAGACGCCGGCCACATTAGAGCCGGTGAGCTGGTTAGCGTGCTGGCCGGCTCAGACAGCCGTAGCCGCTCCACAAACGTCCTGCGTATTGAACGGGTTCCCTAGGGCGCCTGGCCGATCGTCAGGTAAGAATCGACGAACCTCTTTGGCAAAGTGCCTCGCCGTTCGCGTCGAGAGTTCGAAGATCTTCTGGCAGTTCCTCGAAGGGAATTACCACTTCTTGACCATAAAGACTGCACTCGCAGGTGAGAGCACAGTCCTGTAGGTCTGCGCGCTGGGCCCAAAGCGACACGCCCAAACCAACAAGAGCAATCAACAACACGAGCTTGGCTACCAAGCGACGCACGAAGCGCAGCACAACGAAAAGCAAGTACGCAACGACCGCCAGCGCCACGACAAGGATCCACTGCAACAACTCAGGGTCGAGCCAACCTGGAAGAGCAGCAGCCGACATTCCGCCATGCTAGCTACCGCCGACAGCAATCTAGACCGTTGCTTGTTAACGCGGTTTGCTGCGCGTTAACGCCTCCTTGCGGAGTCACGCTGCCTCTTTCGAGGTGTTGTGTTTACAGGGCGGTACGACTGCCGACGCAGGGCCGGTCTTTGGTACGCCGTTTCGACCAGTTGGACTGGTCCCCCCACTTCTCACGGTGGGGGCCTGCACCGGGGCAACTCTCCGGTTGATTACATCTTCGTTTACTACTACTTCTTTTTCTGTTGGTTGGTAACAGGCGAGGTTGATCGCGGCGTTGTTGTCGCGGTCGTGAACAACATCGCAGTGTTCGCAACGCCATTTCTGTTTGCTGCCTGGGTTACCTATCTCACCGCACTCTGAGCATGTTTTCGACGACGGGAAGTACCTGTCGGCGAGTATCACTTTCGAGCCGTACCATTTGGCTTTGTAGTCGATTTGACGGCCGATTTCGCCTAGGGGTGCGTCTCGTAGGTGTTTAGCTCCGCCTTTGCGCATCCCAGCGACGTTCAGATCTTCACGCACGATTTCGCTGTGGCTTTTAGCGAGCCGTGTAGTGAGTTTGTGAACTGCGTCGCGTCGGACACACGCTATGCGGTGATGAAGCTTGTTTATCTCCTGTTTGGTTTGGTTCCAGCCGTTGGAGCCTTTCTTTTGACGTTCGAGTTTACGATTCAAGCGCCGCTGCTCGGCGAGCGATTTGGTGAGCGGTTTCGGGTTTTCGACACGTTCGAGGATTTTACCGTCGGAGTTAGCGACAACAGCGAGCACCCGTTCCCCGACATCAACCCCAACACGCGACGGCACAGGATGCTGTTGTGGCTGTTGTGGTCGTTGCACACAGGCACGCACACTGACATAGATGCGTCCTCCCTGACGGCTGACGGTTACCGCTAATGCTTCGCCGCGCCCTTGCTCGATCAAACGAGCCAGTTTGCGGGTCGATTCGCAGGTTTTGACCTTGCCGATCCTCGGAATATGCACGAACCCGCGGCCTAGTAACTGCTGGTCAGGGTCGGCGCGGGTGATCGTGAACGAGTCTCGGCGTTTACCGCGTTTGTGGTATCTCGGGAAACCGACACGCCGACCGGCGAGGGTCCCTGCCCGCGATTTCTGCCACCGCCAATACGAATCAACCGCTGACTGGATACCGTCGTTGAACACTTCTTTCGATATTTGCGTCCACCACGCCTCACCAGTTTCCGTGTTCACAGCAACCGAATGTTTCTGCTGGTTCCATGTTGCACGCAAACCACGAAACGACGGTGCAGGCATCGAAACACGAACAAACCGCCAAACAAACAACTGTGCTTTGATCTGAGCCACAGCCCAGTTGTGAACGAACCGGCGAGCACCGAAACACACGTTGATTTTCTGTTGCTGCTCAACTGTCGGTTTCAACGCGAACTTGAAACTCTGCAAGCGTCGACCCACAGCAGGCCTATATTTCGGCACTAGCAGCCTCCATCGCTTTGGTCGCACGGATCTTCGCTGAACGTTTCCCGTACAAACGGGCGCACATCGACGTCAACACATCAGTCACGTCACGCACCAAATCGTCGTCGACCTCACCGTCGTCAACAACCAAGATTCTGCGTCCCGACGCCAACAACGCTGCTTCGGTCACTTCAAACCCGAACCGAGTCAAACGATGACGGTGCTCCACAATAATCGTCGCGACCTCAGGGTCCGACAACAACCGCATCAACTTACGGCGTTTCTGATTCAAACCAGACCCAACCTCCAACACCACACGACCAACCTCAAAACCCTGTTCAGTCGCCCATGAACACACACGCGCTATCTGACGGTCCAAATCCTCAGATTGTCCAGACGAACTCACCCTCGCATAAACAGCCACGACACCACCCACACGAGTGTCAGGCAATTTCGGGCCGACCATGATCAACTTCCCAACCCGCCAACACTCCACAGGCATCAACCCGTCATGATACCACTTCAACGCCGTCCGATAATGCAAACCCTGAGCATCAGCCCACTCACGAAGATTCATAAGATGGGTACTATCCTACACACCCTGTGCAACTGCTGAAACCCCACCACAGATCGGTAGGCTTGGCCTATGAGCGATGTTCAACTGTCCTCCGGCCCGTCTCAGACGGTTTTGGATCCCGAACCCTCCGACGCACTCGAAGCCTTGGCGTCCGCACAGACTGAGGACGATCCGGTCGCCGCGATTGCACGCGTTTGCGCTCGCTGGCCACGAGTACTTGCTGCTTGGGCGTCTCTGGGCGACGCGCTCGACGACCCAGCGTTGGCATATGCGGCTTACCGCACCGGCTACCACCGCGGTCTGGATCGTCTGAGAGCCAATGGCTGGCGGGGGAGCGGTTACGTACTTTGGCGGCACGAGACCAACCGTGGTTTTCTACGCTCCTTAGCCGGTCTGCAAGCTTGCGCGGCACTCATTGGTGAGACTGATGAAGACGAGCGCTGTGCTCTTTTTCTGCGACAACTCGACCCCGAGTGGCCACCGCCGAGGTGACCCCAAGCGAGGGCTCTGCCGACTTTGAGGGCGCCGTGCTCGCCGGCGGCGCTAGTCGGCGGATGGGTACAGACAAGGCGTTCGTAGAGGTCGACAACCTGACACTGCTGCAGAGAGCGACCGCAGCGCTGTATGACGCCGGTGCTGCCTCGGTTGTAGTAGTCGGCGGCGACGCTCAAAGAGTCAATGACCTGGGCCTGCTCTACGTTGAAGACGAGTGGCCCTCCCAAGGTCCGCTGGGTGGAATCATTACGGCGCTGCGCAGCACTTCGGCTGAAACCGTGGCTGTGCTGTCGTGTGATTTGACTCGACCCTCAGCGGTCGCAATTACTGCCGTGCGCCATGCTCTCGGCGAAGCCGGTGTGTCGGTACCGCTTCTGGGGGGGCAGGCCGAATGGCTGCATGCAGTCTGGCGACGAAACTCCCTCAGCGCACTCGAACGCTCATTTGCCAACGGTGAGAGAGCACCGAAACGAGCCGTTGAAGAACTGCAGATCTCCTGGTTTGCCGACGGAGATCCAAGGTGGTTCCACGATGCCGATTATCCCCGCGACCTCCCAGAACGCTCCGGTTGACTCCGATGGTCTCAGCCCCTAGTCGGATTCGCCACCCAAGTCGAAGTAGAGGATCGCTGAAGCGATGGTAATCAGCAGCGCCGGCACTGCCGAAATCACCGCATTGATCAACTCTTGCAGCGCCCAGAACAACCCGAACTGCGATGTCACCGCAGAAACCACCAAGAAGACGCCCATGACGACCACAGTGACCAGCAGTATCCGTCCAAGCGTCCCCCAGAAATGCCCGCGCACAAGACGGAAGGCGTAGCTCAGCGACGATTTGGCCGGGCCTACCGAAGCAACGACATACGCCAACGAGACAATGGGATTCGACAGGAACAACGCAAACAGACCCGCTGGGATCACCAAGATAAGCAGCAGTGGCACGGTCACAGCAACCAGTACGATGATCGCCGCGAGCAGCACTGCCAACACCAGCACCTGAAGGTCTAGCCCGATGAGCCGGGGGATCCGCCGCCATGCTTGGCGCGACACCTTCGACACGGTGATGGTGTCGCCTCGCAGGTCCCGGAGCGTCAGTCGAGCGGCGGTCGCCGTCAACAAGTTGCTCGCCACCCAAAACACCAACAGGCCGGTAGCTGCTGCGACAAAGTTCGATACCGAGAAATCAGACTCCAGCGACTCAAAATATGCTTCATCTTCAGGCGTCGTGGCGGGATCGGAAAACCTGGACCAAGCCTCGTCGAACTCACCCATCAGAACTTGGTCGGCGCTATAGCGAAACAGCACGATAAGTAGAAACTGCGCCGCGATCAACACCAACGCGGCGACCGCACAGCCGCGCCACTGGCGGCGCAACAATGAGAACGAGTCGCCAAACAGTCGAATCGGACCGCGCAGCGTTTTGCGCTCCTCCTCGACGAGGCGAGGGGCACGGTGCTCAGTCCAAACCGAACCGTCCCAATAGCGGTATTGCGACTCGTCGGCCGGATCGGTGTACCAGTTCGGGGGAGGGGTCGCTTGGTCCGTCACGGTGGGTGACTCTATCTCTGCTTGTCTGTTGGTTAGCATGCCACATGCCCGATTATCGGATTATCGACCGTGAGGACGACCTATGCGCCACCGTCGACACCTTGTGCCAAATAGATCGCTACGCACTTGACACCGAGTTTCACCGGGAACACAGCTATTGGCCAACGGTGGCTTTGGTGCAGATCGCCTGGGACGACCAAATTGTCCTGATTGATCCACTGGCGATCGATCTGAAGCCCTTGAAAGCGCTAATGGACAGCGATGCTCTGGCAGTGATCCACGCTGCCACACAAGACCTCGAAGTTTTGGAACAAGCGTGCGGCGCTATTCCTATGCGCTTGTTCGATACGCAGATTGCTGCAGGATTTCTCGGTCTTTCAACACCGTCGCTGGCGTACCTACACGAACGCGAGTTGGGTGTTCCTCTAGCCAAAGGAAGCCGCTTCACGGACTGGCTTGAACGCCCACTCGGTACCGCTCAACTCGACTATGCGGCCTCCGACGTGGCTCGTTTGCTGGAAATACACGATCGCCTGACATCAAAATTGAAGGCTCGCGATCGGATTTCGTGGGCCGAAGCAGAGTTTGAGGTCATGCGGTGCCGCAATCGAGGCCCTCGTGATCCCGACGAAGCGTGGAACAGAATCAAAGAGGCCCGCCATCTGAAGGGCCGGGCCTTAGCGGTGGTTCGCGCCATCGCCGCCTGGCGAGAGCGTCGTGCTGCTGAAATCAATCAGCCGGTTCGATTCGTGCTATCCGACTTGGCGGTCGCTTCCATCGCCCAGGCGAAGCCCACCAGCCCGAAAGCCCTGAGCAAGATCCGGGGTATTGACCGTGGAATGGTCAAGGGGCAGCAAGGCCTTGAGGTTCTACAGATCGTGAAGGAAGGACTCGAGTCGGGCTGGCGCCCACCCAAGAACCCGAAACGCAATACTGATACCAGGGATTATCGTCCAGCGGTCACGCTCGCCACCGCGTGGATAGCCCAAGTGGCCAGGGGTAACGAACTCGATCCCGCGCTCTTGGCGACGCGCGCCGATGTGGAGGCGTTCCTGCGCGGAGATGACAGCCCTCGTCTCGCCCAAGGTTGGCGGGCACAACTCGTCGGTGACCACATTCGTCGCCTTGTCGAAGGCGATGCCTCGCTGGCCTTCGACAATGACGTAGTTGTGTTGGAACAACGATCAGGGCGGACCATCACGTGAGCCGCGAACTTGAAGTAAAGTGCTCGGTTGCTTCGGATTTGTGCGATCAGCGGCTACAATGCGTCCTCACCGTTAGCACCGTCAAATTGGAGCTCGCAAAGTGAAAAAGGGGCGACACAGGCGTTACGAGGAAGCCCGTGAGCTGAAACGCTCACACGATGGCGACTTTGATCGACTACTCGAAGATCTCAACAACGACAGCGGCGAACTGCTGAAACCCGAGCATTTGGCTTGGGCCGATGAGTTCGCAGATGAGGCCGATGACGCTAGCGTCAGCGACTCTTCGCGGCGGAGCGAATAGCTCACAGATTCTCGGCTCGGCAGCGCGCTCGCCTAGTTGCCGGTTTCGTCAAGAATCTCGTCAAGTTTCAAGATGTCGTCTTCGGTCACGACGCCGATGAACGCACCACTGGCGTCTGTTACCGCGAGAATATCGATTTCGGCTTCACCCATGGCCGCGACCGCGTCGCGTAGGGTCCACGATGGTTGACCCACCGGAAGGTCTGTAGCCATTTGATCGCCGATCGCAGTCTCCTCCCATTGTCCGCGATCAAGCTCTGAGATGTCCTCAAGGCGGGCGAGTCCCAAGAAGTGTCCGCCTTCAACAACTGGCACAACCCGTTCGCGGCGCCCCAATACATGGAAATAAACAAACTCCGAGACCGTGGCATCGGGAGGAACCGTCATCACATCGGTCGACAAGATCGAAGTGAGCGGAAGCGTAAATCGTCGTTCGAGATGACCTAGGCGGACAGAGCGTTGATGGTCGGCTACCGAGGACGGGCCGGCCACAACCTGGCTGACCGCGGCTGCAACGAGCGCTGGAACAACGAAGCTCCCCACACCACCCGTCGACTCCGCCACAAACATCACCGCGGCTATCGGCGCGCGATACCCAGCACCTAGGAACGCCGCTAGCCCCAATATTGGGTAGAGGGTGGTTTCATCCTTACCGATGGCCTGACCAACAAACTCGCCAAGCACTACTCCAAGGGCGGCCAGAGGAATAAACAAGCCACCCACACCACCAGCAAAAACAGTCGTGATCGTTGCGGCCATTCGTAGACCGAACAACAACGCAATGAGTCCCAGACCACGGTCACCTACCACCCACGCCATCGCCTCAGTGCCAGGACCAAGCGTGAGCGGAGACTCAAAAACCACCTCAGAGATCCAAGCCAACGCCGCCAAGCCAACGCCACCAATGAGCAGTCTCTTCGACAGTGAGTACCGCTTGGCTCCAGACTTGCTACGACGGACCAGCCAAGCAAACCCACGACCGCCTAACCCCGCGGCGATACCCAACAGCAGCGCTCCAGCCAAATCGATCAGATCAACACCAAGCACCGAAAGGCCGACCTCACTGGCAACGACGCTGCCTCCAGCCAAGAATGGAACTACCGGCTCAGTTCCGACTAACGAAACGAAGGTGGCATAACTAGCCGCTGCAGCCAACAGCGACGGCAACAAAGCTTGAGGTGTGACATCTTCGCGATAAGGCGCCTCCATAGCGAAAATAACTCCGGTGGCGGGTGCCTTGAATACCGCCGCTATCCCCGCTGCGGCCCCCGCAGTAAGAAGCAGACGGGCCTTGTCACGTCGCAAAAAGGAGCCGGTTTTTTCATGAACCCAGAGTCCGATTGAAGACCCCGCGTAGATGGAGGGACCCTCCATGCCAACCGCACCACCCATTCCGATAGTGGCCACACCGGCCAGTAACTTGCCCGGGAGATGAACAATCGGCAAGCGAGGGTGTCGCTCGTGAAAGGTCCGAATGTACTCGTCAGAGGTTGCTCCACTGGTTCCGCGACCGACCCAGCGAAGCAAGCCGTTGGCAGCGAGGATGCCCACCACAGGAGCCGTCACCAAGACGACAAGCGACTGATCAAACAGCCAATGGAGCAGCACAGATTCGGTGAGCGTTTCGAAGAGTGCTACCACCACCGCGACAATGACGCCGATCGCAATCGAAGCGCCTAGAAGTCGGACATCTTGCCCCCCAACCACAGAACCCAGGTACTTCTTCACGAACTCTCTTTCATTTCGCCGTTACTCTCACGGCGTCGGCGAACCTGCGGATGAGGCAAGAACACTCTACTTCCAACATCGGGTTGGTCACGGACCTTTATGTAATCGACCAGTCGTTCGTACTGCTCGGAGCCGATGAGTTCAACAATTTCGCTTCGCAGACTCTTCCACACAGGTCGGTCTTCGCGAAACGCTAGGGGATCATCGGTACACCACCAAGCGAACTCCACACCGCCCTCACCCCAATCACGACGTTTCCACTCCCTCAAAACGTGATTGATGTGACCATTGTCTTCAGCGTGCTCGTCGTAGCGAAGAGGTACCTGCCAGCACACATCGGGCTTCCAGTCAATAGGGCGTTCGCCACGCGCGTCAGCAGCTTGATGAAGCGCGCAGCCGGCACCTTTGGAAAATCCGGGTCGATTCAACAATATGCACGCATCATCGATCATCTGGGTAACTGTGTCACCGTCATCGTTGGTGTAGATCGCGCCGCCTCTTTCCGCTGCCTGTTCGGCGAACTGCCACTCGTCAGCAGAAAGCCTGGCGATCTGAGCCTCAATCGTGCTGCGGTCTGTTTCGCTGACAAAGTGTGCGCCGTAGGTGCAACATCCGTGTTCGTACTCGGGCGCGAACTCTGTCAACACTCCCGGGCAACCACGTCCATAGATGCAGCCGTAATTGCTGGTCAAAAAAGTGATATCAAAATGCCACGTAGCACCCTCGGCGTCGTCGAAACTGACCCATTCACGAAGATCCGGTGCTTCCATTGCCACGACGGTAACGCCGATCGCGCAGGTCGCGGTCCTAGCGCGCGGCTACCAACGATACGGTACGACCCATGGCTCAGGAGTTCGACGATATTAGAAACCGGCTTGAGACAATTGCCGAGGAACTGGCCGATCTCGCGATCATTCGCCTGAGGGAATCGATAGACGCCGGCGGGCAAGAGTTGCCGGTTGACGAGAGGCGCCTCACACGAGCCCGACGCGCGGTCGAAAAAGCGATACACCTTCTCACTGAACGCGACGAACCCGTTTTTTGACCCTGCCGCTCCCAGTCCTAACTCGCCACAGCGCTTGATGCCACCACCGGGATCGCGGCGCGGCGTGAGCGTGTCGTGGGCAACGGCAGACCAGACGGATCAACGCGGCCATAGAGCGTCGTACGCTGCACCAAGGTCCGTCCCAATGGCTCAACCACCTTACGGAAATCAGCCTCGCTCACGGTGGTGCCATGAGAGGCGCCTGCTGCACGAGAGATGTTCTCGTCCATCAGCGTGCCGCCAAGATCGTTGGCGCCGGCCTGAAGGAGTTGGCTGATTGAGCCGAAGCCGAGCTTGACCCACGAACCCTGGATGTTGTCGATTCGACCCCGATAGGCGATGCGAGCAACAGCGTGCATCAACAGCACCTCGCGCCAAGTCGGTCCACGCCGGGACCCGCGACGAAGATAAATCGGTGACGCCATGTGAACAAACGGCAACCCGACGAACTCGGTGAATCCCCCTGTCTCTTCCTGTAGAGCACGGGTGCGTAGTATGTGGTGCGCCCAATGCTCAGGCCGTTCGATCGAGCCAAACATGATCGTGATGTTGGAGCGCAATCCCACCGCGTGGGCTGTGCGATGCGCTTCAAGCCATTCGTCGCTGTCGATCTTGTCTGGGCAAAGTACTTGACGCACATCGTCGTGCAGGATTTCCGCGGCTGTACCAGGCAGCGAACGTTGGCCCGCGTCACGGAGACGACCCAGATAGTCAGCCAACGGTTCCTGATTGCGCTTGGCACCCTCGGTGACTTCAAGGGCGGTGAAACCGTGGATATGAATGTCGGGAACCGCCTCGTGGACGGCACGGGCAACATCAATGTAGTAATCGCCGTCAAAGTCGGGATGAATCCCGCCCTGCAGACAAACCTCGGTAGCGCCCCTCTCGGCTGCCTCAATGGTGCGCTCGGCTATGTCGTCGAGTGTCAACAAATACGGCTTGCCTCTTAGATTCAGCGATAGCGGACCTTTTGAGAACCCGCAGAACTTGCAGCGAAACGTGCAAACGTTGGTGTAGTTGATGTTGCGGTTGGCAACCCAAGTGACATCATCACCGACAATTTCGGCGCGTAATTCATCCGCCAGGTGAGCTACTTCGCCCACCTCGGGTCCGCGAGCCTTGAACAAAGTGAGAATTTCGTCGAAACCCACATCGGTGCCCGCTCTCACCCCTTCGATGACCTCCCCGACAGCTCCGGTGGCACCGGTGACAGCGGGCACCAGCACGCTCGGGTCGCCACCAGCGCCGACATACCATTGGCTAGATATCTCTCCTACGAGTTCGAACTCCGCGCCGTCGTCAACTTTGGCTCTCTCCATGGTGCGCTCGGGCCAAACAGAACCTGGATCGTCGCGCCCAAAACCATCTGAGTCACTACGATCCATCACCGCAAAATGCAGATTGTGGTCGATCCAGGTGTCCGGATCGCAGACATAGCGAGGATGCGCTGTAAGTCGAGGTGCCAGTGTGTGACCTGCAGCTTCGGTGACCTCCCGGAGCCGCTCAAGGTCGGGCCAAGGTCGTTCGGGATTCACGTGATCAGCGGTAACAGGAGAGACACCACCCCAGTCACTTACACCAGCTGACAGCAGATCAGCGAAGTCATCGCAGAGATTTGGTGGTGCCTGCACATGCACATCGGGCGGCAGGATCAGGCGAGCTAGCGCGATCGCCTCAAGATGGGTCTCAAGCGGGCACGGTTCGGCCCGGTGCATTGCGGTGCCTTCCTTGGGCAGGAAGTTTTGAACAATTACTTCTTGGACATGTCCGTGACGACGGTGAGCCTCAGCGATCGCCTCCAGAGCAACAACGCGATCCTCTCGGGTCTCACCGATACCGACCAGGATTCCAGTCGTGTAGGGGATGCGCAGCTCTCCAGCCCATTCAAGCGATTGCAGTCGGCGCTTCGGCGCCTTGTCCGGCGCTACCCGGTGACACTCAAGATCCTCTCGCAAAGTTTCGAGCATCATCCCCTGGCTTGGCGCGACTGTACGCAGCTTCTCCAGTTCATCGGCGTACATGGCACCCGTGTTGGCATGGGGCAACAACCCAGTGGAATCGAGAACCAACTGCGCCATTGCCACGACATAGTCGACAGTGGACTCATAACCGTGACGCGTAAGCCAGTCCCGAGCGACCGGATAGCGCCGTTCGGGTCGTTCGCCCAGCGTGAAAAGCGCCTCGTGACAGCCCACCAACGCCCCACGCCTGGCAATTGCGATGACATCGTCGGGACTTAGATACGGCTGCTCTAGACGTGCCGGTGGCTGGGCAAAAGTGCAGTATCCGCATTTGTCACGACACAGCATCGTGAGAGGAACAAACACCTTGGGCGAATAGCTCACGACCTTGCCGTGCGCATCGTCTCGTATCCGCCGCGCCGCCGTCATCAACTCCTCAAGCGGTGTACAAAGAAGTTCATCGTTCGCCATGATCTGAGACGCTACTCGCTCCGATCGAGTTCACCCGCAGCGGCCAACGCTCCAGCTAGGAATGCAGCTCTTTCGTAAACGAGCGTGAACCAACGCTCAGCAGCCGTTTCTTGACCCGGCACCGGTGGTCGTCCCAACGAGTTGAGCAAGGCTCGTGCATCGCCGGAGTGTGCTACGACTTCATCCGCTGCAGGCAGCAACTCGGGGTCTCCCCAAAACTCAATCGGGTTGATCTTGGCTGCCGCCTTACGCCCACGGGGTTGCTGATGCTGCCGACCAACATTGGAATTCGTCGAATTGCCCTTGTTGCGGTTTCGCGAACGAGATCGTTTTCGTTTTGAGTTGACGGAGTCCTCGTTCACGGCATCAGCCCCTTTCGCTTCACGATCTCTGGATCAGACTCGGCAAGCTCTCCAAGCGGGGAAGTTTCCGAGAACTGTGCAGCTTCAGCGAATGCGATCTCGGTATCGGAATCGACATCTAGTAGCCCGGCGCTGTCTATTCCCAGCACAGCTTGCAATTGTTCGGCGTTGAGATCCCCGATCGAACTTGACTTGGGCAGCGTGAGACTGGCTATCTGGCGCTTGCCCGCGACCACTTCCTCAACTCGCTCGTCGATAGTGCCAGGGCAGACCAGACGATGGCAGATCACAGTGTTTTTCTGCCCTATGCGCCAAACGCGATCTCGGGCCTGGTCTTCTACCGCAGGATTCCACCAGCGATCGTAGAGGACCACATGGTTGGCCGCTGTGAGGTTTAGGCCAGTGCCTCCAGCCTTCAGCGACAACACCATTGCGCCTGCTCCTGAAGATCCCTGAAATTCGGCTACGAGACGATCTCGGGCACCCCGAGCGAGGCCACCGTGATAACAGGAGATCTTGTGCCCGCTCCATTCCGAGAGATGTTCGGCCAATATTTCACCCCAACTCGCGAAGTGGGTGAACACCAGCACCTTTTCATTGGCTGCGAAGACTTGCGAGAGGATCTCGTACAGCCGAGCGAGCTTTCCCGAACGGCCTTCGACGCCTTTGTCATCGTCTTGATAGTTGAGCGGATGATTGCATATCTGCTTTAGAGCAGTGATAGCCGCAAGCACCGCACCCTTCTGTTCCGGCGTTCCTGGTTCCCTGTTTGTGGTCTTGAGAATGAGACTGTCGATGACAGCTTGGTAAAGGCCAATCTGCTCTGGAGTCATCGGACAATGGTCTAGTTCGTCGATGCGATCTGGAAGCTCTGCGGCGATCGAAGGCTCAGCTTTGGTTCGCCGGTACACGAGAATGCCGTTGAGGGCTCTCAGCGCATCCTCGCCGCCATGCTTCGCGCGACTGCCGTTGGAACGCCCATTACCGTTCTTGTTGGGCGTCAGCTGGGCAATGAATTGCGCACGCGGGCCCAAAAGATTCGGGTTCGCCCAGTCCATGATGGCCCAAAGATCTCCTAGACCGTTTTCAATCGGCGTCCCGGTAAGCGCAAGTCGGCTGTCGGCCTCCAAGCGACGAAGCTGTTGCGAGGTTTCGGCTAACGGATTCTTGATGGCCTGAGCCTCGTCGATGACGACCTTGCCCCAGCTGAACTTGCTGAGTTGGTCCATGTCTCTCACCGCCGTGCCGTAGGTCGTGATCACAACATCAGCTGCGCCAACCGCTGTTCTCAATGCCGAACCCTTTGCTCGGTTGGCGCCGTGATGAACCATTACCTTCAAACCTGGGACAAAGTTCCGCGCCTCGCTTGCCCAGTTGCCAACGACCGCCGGGGGAGCAATGACCAGTCCCGTACCAGACTCAGACAACGCCAAGCTGGCCAGCGTTGTCGGTGTTTTTCCGAGACCCATATCGAGAGCCAGACAGCCTCCCAAACCTGCGTCCTCCAAGAAATTCAACCACACAAGTGCGTCTGCTTGATAGTTGCGCAGTTCACCAGTGAAACCTTCGGGTTTTGTAGTTGGATTGTCGGGGAAGTTCTTGACACTACGCAGAAGATCAGCGGCCCAACCCTCTCCCACAATGTTGATACCACCAGAAAGCGGCGAGCCTTCCAGTCCCAGAGCGTGACGAAGCATGTCAGCACCGGTGAGTCGTGTCTTGTCAGCCCGTTCAGCCAAAGCCGCCGCCGCTTCAGCCAAATCTGCTTTGTCAAGTTCGACCCACTGGCCGCGCGAGCGCACCAAGGGACGAGCCTTGGCAGCTAATTGAGCGATCTCCGCGGCGCTGAGTTCGACCTCATCGAACACAGCTGACCAACGGACGTTGGCTAGTTGTTGAGCTCCCACCACAGTCTCGTCGGTCTCAGCAGTCAAGCGCAGCGACGCCACCGCTTTTTGACGCCGTAGCGCCGGCACTCTCACATCGAACCCAGCCGAGCGGAGTCTGTCTCCAGATTCCGTCATCAACCTCCACGCTTCATCCTGAGACAAGAACACTTCACCCCGGCGGCGACCCCCCAAACGCATTAGTTCTGGGAAGAGACGCTCAAGCCTCGATAGATGGGCCACGATAATTTTTGAGTTCAACTTCGATGCAAGCGTGATCGCGACTTCGGCCGGTATCAAGTTTCCCTCGTCGTCGGGACACAACACAGCCACATGCCAAGCTCCGGCGTCGTCGGGAGAATCCAGTTGCACAACAAGGCGAACCCCAACGGTGCCCAACACAGGAAAGGCCCACTGATTAAGCCGGCGAACGAGTTCTCCTCCGGCCTTGGTCGGAGCTAGGAAGGGAGCGCCCCCGAGGTGAGCAACAGTTGCCTCGGCAACATCGGCGCGAGTGTTGATTTTAGGCGGCGCCGCAGGGGTTTCTAGCTGACCCGCGGCGAAACCCACTATGGCATCTGTGAGATCAGCCAACGCGGCTAGTGTGAACTTCTCTTTTTCTTGTTCACGGCTGCCCAACATGGCAGCCCCTGGCACCGAACGAACCAAACCAGACAACACCTCTGGGTCGATAAGGGCTGGCATCCAGCGGATACGGAAGGTGCCATGATCGGTCGCGGGATCTTTGCGGCGACGTTTCGACTGGACTAACTGCGGGACGAAGCGCCCATCGGCAACCATCTTGATAGCCACGGCGGTGGCGTAACCCATCCAAGTCACGCTGGTTCCGACGTCCTCGTCGCTAGCGGTGCGTCCCAAAGGCGCCAACCAGCCAATTACTTTTTCGATCGGCGCGGAGACTGTGCTGGCCCTCCCACTTCCGGGAATCTTGACCGTGGCTTGTTGGTCCCAATCCGAAGTCACTCCGCCGAGAGCCTTGATTCGCTGCAACACCATTTCGTGATTCTCGGGGCGTTGCTGATGACCTGACGCCCAAGCAACGATCCTGCCATCAGAACGCGACAAGTGAAGCTCGACCGACCCAGGAACCGAAGCGGCGGGGTCGTGGGCTGAACTTCGGTCCGGCGCGGGAGTCAATTCACTTTCGTCGGGTGACCCAACCAGTTCGGTTAAACCCGCGTCGATACGCCAGCATTCAGCATCAAGATCAGCTACCACAACATTTCGCTCCGGGCCGCGCAGCTCCCTGCGAGCTACCGCAAGACGCGCTTCAGCATCGTCAAGCAACCGCCACAGGCTCTCCACCCAAGCGGCTTTGCATTCGTTCAAATATGCGAGATCCTCGGCGGTTGACAAACCGTCAAGGTGGGATTGGACCAATCGGTCGAGTTGGCTCGACGTCAGGACCGCCCGTTCGATAATGGTAACTGTGGTCTCCTACGGCTCGCGACGCCCTGGGCTCCAACTGGTGCCGTGCGTCCGTGAACGGCGCCATCTGGCACCCGTTATGCCTTTGCCGCTCGCCGACGAGAGGCACCTGACACAACGACCATCGCCCGCTCCGTCAGCGGCGACAGCCCCCGCAGCAAAGCCTGCCGGCAACTGCGGTTCGTAAATTAGTCTACGGCCGACAGACCGCTCTGCAACCTTCGCTCGGCCTCTCAGACCTTGTTTTCCGCTCTTGGTCCGCTGCGCTCCATCTCCCGCTCGGGCCGCGGGCGGGCCGCTCAAGCCTCGGTCAAGTCGACCTTCGCCTCTAGGGCGTCTAGCAGTTCATCGAAACTCTTCTCAAACGAAGCAACACCCTCTGTTTCGAGTTGCTGGGTGACATCGTCGATGTCGACACCGAGTTGAGCTAAGTCGGCTAGCACTGCTCTGGCTTCGTCAACTCCGACATCAATGGTGCGAGCCACCGTTCCGTGGTCCTCGAATGCTGCCATGGTGCTGTCAGGCAACGTGTTGACGGTGTCGGGTCCGATGAGCTCATCTACATACAGCGTGTCTGGATAATCGGGATTCTTCGTTGATGTCGATGCCCACAACGGACGCTGAACTCTTGCCCCGCGGGCCGCGAGTACTTCCCAACGAGGTCCCGAAAATGTTTGCAAAAATATCTCGTAAGCCAATTTGCCACTTGCCAAGGCCGCCTTGCCTTTAAGCGCCTCCGCGCTGGGAGTGCCAATGACATCAAGGCGCCTGTCAACTTCTGTGTCTAGCCGACTAACAAAAAACGACGCCACGCTTGAAATGTCGCTGAGATCACCCTCGGCCGCCTCAAGCCCGGAGATATACGTCTCCATTACCTCCGCGTAGCGCTGCAACGAAAATATCAACGTCACATTGATACTGCGATGCTCAGCAATCATCGTCTTGATTGGCAAGAGGCCTTCGGTTGTCCCGGGGATCTTGACATAGAGGTTGGGGGCGTTGATCTGCGCGTGCAACTGACGCGCTGCTTCGGACGTTCTGGCACTGTCACGGGCCAGCTTCGGATCGACCTCAACGGAGACATACCCGTCAATACCATTCGATTCGTCGTACACCGGTCGAAGAATTTCAAGCGCGGCAAGAATATCGGATGTGACGAGCTTCCAATAGGCGGCTTCGATACCCAAACCTCCACCGATGGCGCTGGAAAACTCGTCGTCATAGTCCTCGGACCCAAGGATCGCGTTGGTGAAGATCGATGGGTTCGATGTCAACCCGCGCACACCTTGCGCGACCCAGTTTTCAAGTTCTCCGCTGGTGATCCAACCTCGTCGAAGGTTGTCGAGCCAGGGACTCTGGCCCTGCTCGGTGAACAATTGCTGTAGACGAGTCATGACACCTCCATGTCAATGGGCATCGTAAGTGGTTTCAAGTAGGTCGAGTGGATCAAGTTTCGATCAACTCCCGTGCTCGAGCCTCCACATTGGTGGGGTTGATCCCATATTCGAACATAACAACATCGCCGGGGGCGGACGACCCGAAACGGTCAATGGACACCACATCGTCAACCCAACGATGCCAACCCATCGAAGACCCGGCTTCTACGGCCAGCGATGGGATGTCTTCGCGGATCACCGAGGCTCGATATTCGCTTGGCATCTGCTCAAAGAGCTCCCACGAAGGCATGGAAACTACCGTCGCCGCGAATCCGTCGGCAGCAAGTTCCGCAGCAGCAGCAAGACAAACCGAAACCTCGCTGCCAGTACCGACAAGCGTAATCACCGCATCGTCGGCCGCGGCGAGTACATAAGCCCCAGCAGCCATGTTTCCAGAAGATGTTCCCTCGAGCACGGGTAGGTTTTGGCGACTGAGGATCAACGCTGTAGGTCCGCCTGAGGAAATCGCTACACCCCACGCCGCGGCAGCTTCGTTGGCATCAGCCGGCCGGATCACCCTCAGGCCCGGAATAGCTCTCAAAGACGCCACCTGTTCCACCGGCTGATGCGTCGGGCCATCTTCGCCCACGCCGACCGAATCGTGACTCCAGACAAATATGGCGCGCGCACCGGAGATGGCTGCCAGTCGTACCGCCGCGCGCATGTAATCCGCGAACACCAGAAAAGTTCCAACGACAGGAATCGAGCCACCATGTAGCGCCATACCGTTGGCGATCGCACCCATGCCGTGTTCTCGAACTCCGAAATAGATCTGACGACCTCCTGGGTCGGCAGCCGAGAAGACTCCATGATCTTTGATCACCGTCCCTGTATTACCGGTGAGATCAGCACCTCCGCCCGAGAGTCCAGGCACGACAGAAGACAGAGCCTGCAGGGTGATATTGGATGCCTTTCGCGTAGCGATCGAGTCTCCTGCTTCAAATGTTGGCAGTGATTCCTCCCAGCCTGGCAGCCCGGTACCGCTCAGCTGCGATTCCAAAGAGACCCGATCTCCATCGAACGCGGCTACCCGCTTCTGCCAAGCTTCCCGAACGACGCGGCCCCTCACTCCCGCTTGGCGATACTGCGCCACAACGTCTGGTTCGGTGTAGAAGGTCTTATCTGGCGGGAGTCCAATCAGTTCTTTCGTCGCGGCGATCTCGTCGTCGAAGATGGCATAAGCATGAGCAGCAGGAGTGTCGGAAGACTTGGGTGCGGGAGTACCGATAATTGTCCGGACAATGACCAGACTGGGCCGGTCAGTAACCGACATCGCCTTGCGAATGCCTGCTTCCAACTCATCAAAGTTCTCTCCGACCTCGCCGAGTTCGTTCACATCCCAGCCATAGGAGCGGAAACGGGCCGCGGCGTCGTCGTTCAAAGCCAGTTCGGTTTCTCCGTCAATGGTGATGTGGTTGTCGTCGTAGCACAGGACGATCTTCCCCAACCCGAGGTGACCAGCGAGCGAGGCCACCTCGTGGCTAACGCCCTCCATCAGATCTCCGTCACTACAAATCCCAAAGATGTGATGGTCGAATAGCTCAGGTCCATACGTCGTGCGCAGCTGCGCCTCGGCGATGGCCATTCCGACCATGTTTCCCACACCCTGCCCCAACGGACCAGTGGTTACCTCAACGCCGGGAGTGTGGCCGACCTCTGGGTGTCCGGGTGTGGCCGAACCCCACTGACGAAAATCTCTCAGATCATCGAGCGTCAGGCCGAAGCCGGTTAGATAGAGCATCGCGTATTGCAGGATCGAAACATGTCCAGCGGAGAGCACGAAGCGATCCCGATCTGGCCAATGGGGATGTTGGGCGTCGTAATTCATGATGCGGCTGAACAGCACATGAGCCAGTGGTGCCAACGACATAGCGGTGCCTTGGTGACCCGAGCGTGCCTCATGGGGTGCGTCCATGGCGATACCCCTGATTATGGCGACGGCGTGTTCGTCAAAATCGTGCATCAATCCTCCCGGTCACAGATATCTCGGACATTAACCTCAGCACTACGGTCGATCGCGTTTCTTTTCTAATGAGGAGTTCGCGTCGGTAAGTCTCAGGTGTATCGGACTACGGCAAATCGACCGGGGGCAGCAGCGTATAAGGCACGGTGACAGGCGCGTCACGGCCGATGCGACACCTCGCTTCAACCGTTCCATAGTCGTCAAACTCCAGTTCCGCTCGCACCAGGCGATACGTGAACTTGCCCGGCTCCACGTCGAAAGGCTGCACGCTGCGGGCGATTTGAGAATCACCGCTGTGGTACGTCACTTCGAGGACGCCTTGACCACCGCCGTCTGGCGGACAGCGGATGATCACAACGAGATGCGGGGCCCAAACCAGAGGAACCGGCGTAGGTGCGACAGCACTGAACTGGATGCCCTTGAGATCGATTCTCGTCGCTGGACCCGGGACCGAGCGAAGATCAATTTCGTCGATAAACAGAGCGGCCACGATCTCCATCTGACCCACGCTAGCGGGGAGCATGGTGGTCGCCCCACTACGCTCCATGTCGTGGGTGAGACGCCAACCAGGGAAGCAATCGTAGGAGCGACTCGTCGACTGTTCGCCGAACGTGGCTTTGATGGCACTTCACTAAACGACATCGCCGCAGTGGTAGGCGTCCGCAGACAAAGTCTGCTTCACTACTTCCCGTCCAAGGAAGCCATGTATCGGGAGGTATTCGAACGGGCGCTAGCGGAGTGGCATGAGCGGGTAGAAAGTGCGATTTCCCAAACATCGGCCGACGGTTGGGAATTGGTCGATTACGTGCTCACAGCCGGATTTGAGTTCTTCATGCACAACCCCGATTTCGTCAGGATCGTGCGTCGCGAAGCATTGGCCGAAGGAGGTACCGGTCATATAGAACTCGGCCTCGCTCTGAAACCTCTGTTTGTCCGTGCAACTCAGTACTTCGAACGAGAGATGGAAGCCGGCAGGTTTCGTCGCCACGACGCCGAACAACTTCTCATCACCGGTTACGGCGCCCTCTTGTCCTATTTCAGCGACGCGCCCTTTATCGCCGACTTGCTTACGCGCGATCCCCTCGACGATGATGCGCTAGCGGCTCGCCTACAACACGTAAGAGACCTGTTTCGGGCCGCCCTCGAGCCAACCACGTCATAAGAGGGGGCACGGATTGGTGAGCGCTTTGTGCTGTAAAACGTTGTTGCCCGCTCTTGTTCGCTGCGCTCACCGGGCCGCTCGGGCCGCGGGCGGGCCGCTCGGGCCACTAGGGCCTTATGGGGCACAACCAACGCTGGGACCGCCTAGCCTGCTGTCAACATGCGTCGGTTGTTTCTTCCGTTACTGATACTGGCCGTGGTCATCGCCGCCAGCGTGCTTGCCGATCGCGCCAATCGCGCCGCTGACGCTGGTGAACCGGACACAACTGTCGCTACCGATTCGCTCGGCACACCCATCATCAACGTCCGCCGTATCCCTGAGTGGCTCCGGCGACCCACCTCGAATCAGGAATTCGAAGAGGCCTTGAAGAGCGTCTTGAACCAACCCGAAGTGCCTGCAGCACGTTGCCTCAGGGTTCACCGAAACGGGATTGAGATTGCCGTTGAGAAACCTGACCTAGAGCTGGTACCAGCGGAACTTCAGCGGCTTGTTACGGTTGCCGCCGTCGAGAGTTTGGGAACAGAAACGGTCTTCGTGACAAAGGTGGTCAGCAACGAAGCGAGCTTGGTCAACGAGGGTGTTCTGGAGGGCGACATTTGGCTTGTAGGCGGTGGAGACCCGGTGCTCTCCACGAACGACTATCTAACCCGCTTCGATGACGACAGGGCATCAACGAGCCTTGACCAACTCGCAGCCGAACTTGCCATCGAACTCAGGCGTAGAGGTATTTCAGAAATCAGTGGGGGAGTGGTCGGAGACGAGTTCCGCTTCTCTCCCAGCGAAACCGACTATGTCGGCACCGTTTGGACCGAAACCGACAACGCCGACAATGTGGTCGGCCCTCTGTCGGGCTTGCTGGTCAATGACGGATTCCAATGGGATCGCCAAACCAACACTGTTACTCGCTCGGAGGACCCCGCCACACTGGCGGCTGGAATCCTCACCGACCTTCTGATCCAACGAGGGATCACAATCACTGCAGAACCATCTACCGGAGAACAACCGGCTTCAGCCGAGCAGGTTCTGCTAGCCACAATCGAGTCTCCACCCATCGAAGAGATAGCCCAGCGTGCGCTAATCGACGGGACCACCGCGGAGATGCTCTTCAAAGAAGTCGGTCGCGTCAACGGTGTGTCGCCCGCCTCCAACGATGCCGCCTTTGGAATGCTGATTACGTTACTGCAGCAAGGACTGCCGGTTGAGGGAAGTCTGCCCTTGGACGGTTCGGGATTGTCAAGCAAGGACCGAGTCACTTGCGACTTGCTGATGGCGATCATCGAGCAGAGTCCCGCCGGTGGAATCGTCAGTTCGTCACTCAAAGAGATCCGCACAAGTTCCCTGGCCGCCTGTGCACCCTCTCGCGCTTCCAACATGCGCGTCATCAGCGCGGATCGCGGCCATATCACCGCGTTGGCCGGTGAAATGACGGCTGATAACGGCGCCGTCATTACCTTCGTCTTGTTAGCCAATGCTGACACCAACGAGCGCGGGGATGAATCGTTGGGGCCATGCAACAGCATTCAGACAAGTCTGCTTGAGGCCGTGGCGCGCTACCCCAACGAGTATGGACCAACACCTGACTCCATAGCCCCCCTCGCGGTAATACCCGCGCCCGACACCGGGGGTTGAGCGTGCGCGAACTGGCGATGTTTCCGCTGGAACAGGCGGTTCTACCTAGTGCCATGGTCCCGCTGCATATTTTCGAGGAGCGGTATCGCGCACTCGCTCGCTTTGTAGTAGCCCTCGACGAACCCGAGTTCGGCATCACCATGATTGAACGAGGACGTGAAGTCGGGGGAGACGACCTGCGCTCAAACGTGGGGGTAGTCGCTCGGGTCGTTCAGGCCGAGGAATTTCCCGATGGTCGCTGGGGGATTATCGCTATCGCGACCCGCCGCATATGCGTCGAGCGTTGGTCGCACGACGATCCATACCCCAAAGCGTTGGTCGAGGACTGGCCCGACTCCGACACCGACATCGCTCCTGAAGCTCTCGATCAACTCTTTTCTCGACTCAAAAGGATTTTGACCGCTGCCCGACTGCTCGCTCCAAACCACCAAATCGACGAACCTGCGCTCAACTCCGACGACCCAACTTACGGAGCGTGGCAGTTGGTTGTCGCAGCGCAACTCGGTGCCCTTGACAATCAACGCTTGCTGCGCGAACCGGGCTGGCACCAGCGCGCCGCACTAGCTGTTGAGCTATTTGAAGAACGAGCCGACGTACTGGAAGCTCTCGTCGAAATCCGTTAACGCTCTGCTTACGCTGCGGACGGAGCCGCTCTGCTTACGCTGCGGACGGAGCCGCTCTGCTTACGCTGCGGACGGAGCCGCAGATACGCGGGAGTCTGTTGAGAAGGTGGTGGTTTCGGCGGATAGTTGCGGCTCGTAGGCTTACGACTGCGATGGCAGACCGAATGGGACCGGGCGACTTCTACGATCTTGTTAAGGACTACGCGCGCCAAGAACTCGTTGAACCGCTTCGACCTATTCCCCGATGGATCGCTTTCGGGGTGCTGGGGTCCGTCCTGTTGATGATCAGCGGCATCTCGCTAACAGTCGCGACCTTGCGGGTTCTACAAGAAGAGACCGGAAGTACCTTCACGGGCAACCTTAGTTGGGCACCTCATGCAATCACTTTGCTCGGTGCCATCGTCGTCCTTGGACTCTTGGCTCAACAAATCCGAAAGAGGACCCTGTGATGGCAAACGAGGCAGACGACCCAGACAGGATCACCCGTGAAGATCTTGACTCCACTCTGCGATCCGTGGTTGGAGAAGTCGAGCAGCAGGCCACGACAGGCGCTCGGCGCTTGCTGCCCGTCGCTATCGGTGCCGGGGTTGCGATGCTAATGGTCGCCTACTTCTTGGGACGCAGAGTTGGCGCCACCAGATCAACCGTTGTCGAGATTCGGAGGATCTAGCACTCGTGCGGCGCTTCGCTTTGACCTCTCTGTTTGAGACCGTGCGGGTAAACAGTTTCCGCAAAGGTCTTTTAGGCGGGTCCCGCGTCTGGCTAGCGGTCTTCGTCGCTCGCTTTGTATTCCGTTGGTTGGCCAAAGTCTTCAAGCGAACAGAGATGCCCGTGAAATTCTCCGAACGATTGGCGCTAGGCGAATCACTCGTCATTCGTCACGTCGAACCTAACTGAAGCGAACTGCGTTGTGACTGCACGCGGGCCATTGAAGGCAGGCGAACCGGTCTTGCTCATCGACCGCAAGAAGCGTCGATACCTGATCGACTTGGCAACAGGAGGCGAATTCCATACCCATTCGGGAGTATTGAGCCACGACGAACTGATCGGCTCCGACGAAGGCGCTCTATTCAGGTCGACAAGAGGGATGACCTTCATAGCGCTTCGGCCCACGATCACAGATTTCATTTTGAAAATGCCGCGTGGTGCTCAGGTCATCTACCCGAAAGATATTGGTCCGATCCTGATAATGGCCGACATCTTCCCCGGTGCCCGAGTCCTGGAATCAGGTCTGGGAAGCGGAGCGTTGTCAACCGCGATGCTGCGAGCCGGCGCCCATATCACCGGCTACGAGATCCGCGAGGATTTTCTTTCCAGAGCCCTCTCCAATGTCAGCCGTTTTCTGGGAGCGGAGGTGCTCGACCGCTACGACACCCACCTCCAAGATGTGTATGCCGGTATCAGCACCACAGACCTTGACCGCGTGGTGCTCGATCTACCCGAACCGTGGCAAGTTGTACCCCACGCGGAAACCGCGCTGCGCCCGGGGGGAATCTTCGTGGCCTACACACCAAGCATTATGCAGGTCGCTCAACTTCACGCCAAGCTGGAAAGCTCGCTGTTCGGTATGGCTCAAACGATAGAAGTGCTCAACCGTGGCTGGCACGTTGCCGATCAGGCGGTCCGTCCAGATCATCGGATGGTTGCTCACACAGGATTCTTGACCAGCGCCAGACTTCTCAGCGAGTAGCGCAGACGAGTAGCGCAGATTCGCTCGGCCTCTTAGACCTCAATGCCTCTTAGACCTCAATGAAGATGCACTCGCCAGGGCACTCTTCGGCGGATTCGATCGTCGCTTCTTCCTGGCCGTCCGGAACCACTGCAAGGCCGTCCGGCCCACCCGGGTCCGAGAAAACCGTGTCGCCTTCCCTGACGTAGGCGAGGCCATCGTCTAAAAGAGTAAAGACATCGGGGGCGATCTCTTCGCAGAGACCGTCTCCAGTGCAAAGATCCTGATCGATCCAAACCTTCATGAGTCGTTGCGACCTCGTGTGTCAGCGCGGGTGACTTCCCGCTTAGGTGATTTCTCTATGCCGACAGCATAACCCCGAAAACTCACGTCTTGGAACCGGAGATGCAGTAAATTTAGTGAGAGAGCGCGTGGTTGCTCGCCAGCCGGTGAAGATACAACCACGAAAGTACCGCTCCGGCCGTCTAGGGTAACGCCGAAGCAAAAAGCAGGAGGAAGCGTGGAACACTCAGAGGCAGAGGCTGAGATATATAGACTGCGCATGCGTTTTGCCGAGCTCGAAGATGAACTCACCGAGCTCCGTCGGCAACCCCAAGACTCCCACAATCGAATCGCGACGTTGGAGGAGCGGTTGAGTGAAGCTAGGGGGCAGCTCAGCCAGGCTGTTTCTCAAAACGAGAAGCTCGCTTACACACTGCGCGAGGCCCGCGAGCACATAGCCACTCTGCGTGATGAGGTCGCCAAGCTGACCCAACCGCCATCAGGGTACGGAACGGTGCTGAACATCAATGATGACGGAACCGTCGATGTCCATGCCAGCGGTAGAAAGATGCGGGTATCAGTGCAGCCCGAACTTTCCGGCGAGTTGATCCGCGGTCAGGAGGTTGTGCTCAACGAGTCGCTCAACGTAATACTCGCCCGCCGCCCAGATCGGTCGGGCGAGGTAGCCATCCTCAAAGAACTGCTCGATGGCAAAACTCGAGCGTTGATAATCGGTCGCGCCGATGAGGAACGCGTCGTTGAGTTGAGCGACTCCGTTCGCGAAGGGCCACTCCGTAGTGGTGACACTCTGCTCATTGACCCTCGTGCCGGCATTGTCTTGGAGCGTTTACCGAGACCCGAAGTCGAAAATCTCGTTCTCGAAGAGGTGCCAGATGTTTCCTACGCGGATGTGGGCGGACTCGACCAACAAATCGAGGAAATTACCGACGCCGTCGAGTTGCCCTTCGTCCACTCTGCGTTGTTCTTGGAGTACAACCTTCCAGCCCCAAAGGGAATCCTCCTCTACGGCCCTCCTGGCTGTGGCAAAACACTGATCGCTAAAGCAGTCGCCAACAGTCTGGCCAATAAAGTCGCTGAAGTTTCCGGTGACAGCAAGGCGCGCAGCTTCTTCCTCAATATCAAAGGTCCCGAACTTCTCAACAAATATGTCGGAGAAACCGAACGCCAGATACGCCTGGTATTTCAACGAGCACGAGAGAAAAGCGAGGAAGGCTGGCCCGTTATCGTCTTCTTCGACGAGATGGAATCCCTTTTCCGTACCCGCGGTAGCGGCATCAGCTCCGACATTGAGTCCACCATTGTCCCTCAGCTCCTTGCAGAAATCGACGGAGTCGAGGCTCTGCGCAACGTGATCGTGATCGGCGCATCGAACCGCGAGGATCTAATCGATCCCGCGATTCTGCGTCCAGGCCGACTCGATGTGAAGATCAAAATCGAACGGCCAGACGCCGAAGCTGCCGTGCCGATCTTCTCGCAGTATCTGACCTCTCAGGTGCCGATTGATGAAGCCACGATCGATGCGCAAGGTGGCGGCGACATCGACAAGGCAATCCAACACATGATCGAAGAAACCGTGCATGAGATGTATAACACCGACACCGAGAACCGATTCTTGGAGGTCACCTACCAAAACGGTGACAAAGAAGTCATGTATTTCAAAGACTTCTCCTCGGGGGCCATGATCGAAAATATTGTGCGTCGAGCCAAGAAACTCGCTATCAAGCGAGAAATCTCAGGTGGTAACCGCGGGATCCGCACAGACGACCTGCTGGCCTCGATTCGTCAAGAGTTCAAGGAACACGAAGATCTACCCAACACCACAAATCCCGATGACTGGGCCAAGATCTCAGGCAAGAAGGGAGAGCCGATCGTCTATGTGCGCACGCTGGCTCACTCCAATGAAGTGAACACGGGCGGCAAATCGATCGACTCGGTTTCACCTGGGCAGTACCTCTAACTCACCTATACGCCTACAACACCAGGGAAACACGTGACCGGCACCGCGAGTTCAACCCGCCTCTACCAAGAGGCGACGGCCAACGTAGAAGACGCCGCTCGGGCCATCGACATGGATCAGAAGGTTCGACGCGTCCTGTTGAAACCAATGAACGAACTGATCGTCAACTTCCCGATCCAGCGCGAAAACGGCGAACATGAAGTTCTTCAGGGTTACCGCATCCAACACAACAATGTGCTGGGCCCGTTCAAAGGAGGCATGCGCTTCCATCGGGGCATGGACCTCAACGAGGCACGCGCACTCGCAACTTGGATGACTTTCAAGTGTGCGCTGCTCAATTTGCCATTCGGGGGAGCGAAGGGTGGTGTGGCAGTCAACCCAGCGGAGTGCACTACCGCCGAACTTGAAAGAGTGGTGCGCAGATTTACCCATGCACTCGGAGAAAATATTGGTCCCGAATTCGACATCCCAGCCCCGGACATGGGAACCGATGCCCAAACCATGGGCTGGATGATGGATACCTACCTCAACTCACGCGGGCCTGGTGAACGACAGAACGCTCGTCGAGTTGTAACCGGCAAACCCATAGAACTGGGAGGAAGCCTCGGTCGTGAAGCAGCAACCGGGCGAGGAGCGGCCTACGCTCTGCGCCACCTTTATGGCCAACTTGACCGCACTCTGAGCGGAGAAAGCGCGGCTGTGCAGGGATTCGGAAATGTCGGATCCCACGTTGCTGCAGCCTTTACTGAACTCAACATGAAGGTCGTTGCCATTGCTGACATCAGCGGTGCGATCTACAACGCCGGTGGGCTTGATATCGCCAAGTTGACGCTCCACGCCTCCCAACACCAAGGCGTAGCGGGGTTTGAGGCCTGTGACACCATCACCACCGAAGAGTTCTTCGCGCTTGATGTCGATGTACTTGTGCCAGCAGCTCTGGAAACGCAGATCACCGCCGACAACGTTGACGATATCCGAGCTAATACCATCGTGGAGGCCGCCAACGGACCGGTAACCGCCGAAGCCTCCGCGGTTCTTGAAGAAGCCGGTTTGAACCTAATCCCCGACATTCTTGCCAACGCTGGTGGCGTGGTCGTCTCCTACTACGAGTGGGTACAAAACAAGACGAGCAGCCGTTGGACAGCGCGCGACATAGATTCACGCCTTCGCGACGCCATCTGGGATGCCTCGGACCGAGTTGGGGCAGTTCGCAACGGGAGAGGGTGCAGTTGGCGACAGGCTGCCTACATTGAGGCCGCTAACTTGTTGCAGAAGGTTTACCGGCTGCGCGGCATATTCCCGTGAACCTCACCATCGACCTCGGGCGACTCCAGACCAACTACCAGATCATCCGCGAGCAACTCAACGGTGTTGCGGCTGCGGCTGTAGTGAAGGCCAACGGATACGGCCTTGGTTGCGTCGAAGTGTCAACTGCCCTGGCGGAACAGGGATGCCGTCACTTCTTTGTCGCGCAACTCGCTGAGGGACAGCTGTTGCGCGAGGCCCTCAGCGGCCCGTCGATCCATGTGTTCAACGGAGCCATGCCGGGCACGATTGACGATTTGATCGAGCACCGATTGATCCCAGTGCTCAACAGCCTCGGCCAAATTGAGTGCTGGGCCAAAGCAGCCAAGCTGCGCCAACAAGAACTGCCAGCAACCATTCACTTGGACACCGGGATGAACCGGACGGGCCTAGGCGCAGATGAAACCGCTGTACTCATTGACGAACCGTGGCGCTTGGATGCTCTCAAGGTCGTTCACGTGATGAGCCATCTTGGTTCCGCCGATGTCGCCAACAGCACCCAATCTGCTGAACAACTGAGGCGGTTCGAAGCACATCGCCAACATCTATCAATGGGTTTTGCTTCGTTGGCCAACTCCGCCGGGATCTTTTTGGGCCCGGCCTACCATTTTGATCTGGTTCGCCCCGGAGTCGCCTTATATGGGGGCAATCCGTGTCCCGACAAGAAAAACCCTATGCACCAGGTCGTTACCGTTGCAGCTCCGATCCTGCAGGTCCGTAATGTCGATGCCGGTGACTGTGTCGGCTACGCGGCCTCGCACAAGATCGACGTACCCAGCAAAGTCGCCACGATTCCTGTTGGTTACGCCGACGGTTTCTTCCGCTCCGCTTCGAACTCGGGAATCGCCTATGTGGGGTCGGTGCAGGTGCCCATTATCGGCCGTGTTTCCATGGACCTGATCACACTCGACGTCACCAATGTCGCAGATTCGGAACTGCACTCCGGTGCTCTGGTCGAACTGATCGGTGACCGGGCTCCGATCAACGAGGTTGCACAGAGGGCGGGAACCATCTCGCACGAACTCCTAGCTGCGCTCGGTGCAAGGTACAAGCGTTCCTACGTTCAGCAAACGCCCCGCGGCTCAATCAAGGGGTAGGGTCGCCGCAATGTCAATTCCGAAGATCATTGGTATCGAAACGGAATACGGGATAGTTCACCGCGGCACCGAGGACCCGAACCCGATAGCGGCATCCTCGGTTCTCATCAACGCCTACCTCTATGCGGCCGGATACCGAACCGAAGACAGCAACGACACCGTTCACTGGGACTTCATCGATGAGACGCCGGGTATTGATGCCAGGGGCTATGCACCCACCGCTGCCATGCCTCCCGATGTTGAAACCCACCTTGTCAATGCCGTGCTGACCAACGGTGCCCGCTATTACGTCGATCACGCACACCCCGAGATATCCACGCCCGAATGCGCCGACGCGCGCAGCGTCGTCTTGTACGACCGAGCCGCCGAGTTGATCGCGCAACACTCGATGGCTGCGGCATCCGAGCTGCTGCCCGCCAACCAAGAACTGGTGCTCTACAAGAACAACAGCGACGGCAAAGGCAACAGCTACGGCTGCCATGAGAACTACCTGGTCGACCGAACTACCCCGTTCGGGCGCATCGTGACTCATTGCATCAGCCATTTCGTCACACGTCAGATCTTCACTGGAGCCGGCAAGGTTGGTTCCGAAATGCCGGGCCAAAGCACCGACGAAGTGCCTTACCAACTCACCCAACGCGCCGACTTCTTCGAAGAAGCAGTCGGTTTGGAGACAACATTAAAGCGACCCATCATCAACACGAGGGACGAACCTCACGCCGATGCTCGCAAGTACCGTCGACTCCACGTGATCGTAGGCGATTCCAACCCTTCGCAGATTTCGACGTTCTTAAAGGTAGGCACCACCGCTCTGGTATTGGCTCTGATCGAAGACGATGCTTTGAGTCGCGAGTTCGCTTTCGCTGCCCCCGTGGCTGCTATCCGTCAAGTGTCTCACGATTTGACACTCGCCCAGCCACTTGAGTTGGCTGACGGAACCACAGCTACGGCGCTTGAGATCCAGTGGGAACTACATGACCAGAGCCGAAAATACGTTGAGGCCAGCGGTGTAGAAAACGTCGGTGGAGTGGTGGCCCTAGAGGTACTCGACCGTTGGGAAGCGGTGCTCACAGGCCTTGAAGTCGATCCCATGACTCTCGCATCCCAACTCGATTGGGTCGCAAAATATCGCCTCATTGGAGGTTACCGAGAGCGGCACGGACTCGATTGGAGAGACCCTCGGCTTAGAGCACTAGATATTCAGTACCACGACATGAGACCCGAGCGGTCTCTCGCCGCACGAGTTGGCTTGGAACAGATCGTCGATGATGTTGAGGCCACTAGGGCGATGAGCGAACCGCCAAGCAACACTCGCGCTTTTTTCCGCGGCAAGTGCCTCCAGTTGTTCTCCGATGCTGTGGTAGCCGCCAACTGGGATTCGCTCGTTTTCGATGTCGGCACCGATGCACTCCGTAGAGTACCAATGATGGAACCATTGCGCGGTACCGAAGCTCATGTGGGTAACTTGTTCCATGAGTGTGACTCTGCGACGGAACTCCTTCGACGCTTGGGGTCCTAGAAATGGAGACGATAAATGGCTGAACGCGAACAAGTGCGCAAACCTACACCAGTCGAACGCGAGCCTGCCGAGCAAGCGTCCCCCGCAGCCACCGAGCGCGGCGAGGAAATCAAAGCGGAGCTTGATGACCTTCTCGACGAGATAGACGAAGTTCTCGAAGCCAACGCAGAAGACTTTGTGAAGAGCTACATCCAAAAGGGCGGCCAGTGAGCACGACCTCTGAGAACTCCGAGAAATCTAAAGTGAGAGCGAACTCGACAAACTGGAGCCATCCGAGGTGAACCTTCCGCTGTTTCGACCGCACGACGATCCCGGTCCGAGCTTCGCGGAACTCTTGCGGCGAAGCGGATTCGCGAACCAAATCTCGCCCGAAGGCATCTCCTCCGATAACAAAGTCCCGGTTTCGGATTTTCGACATGGTACGACGTGTGTTGCTCTTCGCTACTCCGAAGGAGTGCTGCTGGCGGGCGACCGTAGGGCCACCTCGGGGAATCTGATCAGCCATCGCAGCATTGAGAAGGTCTTTGCAGCTGATCGACACAGCGGTGTTGCAATCGCTGGGGCTGCGGGTCCCGCGGCTGAGATGGTGCGTCTGTTTCAACTCCAGTTGGAACACTACGAAAAGGTTGAAGGCGACGCACTGAGCCTTGAGGGCAAGGCGAACCAACTCGGTCAGATGGTCCGCAGCAACCTGCCCGCCGCAATGCAGGGATTAGTGGTCGTTCCGATCTTCGCTGGATACGACCTGAAACTCGACCAGGGTCGCTTGTTTGAATATGACCTGACCGGTGGCAGATACGAAGAGACTGCGCATGCCACCACGGGTTCGGGCAGCTTTCATGCCGGAACCGTCTTGAAACTGGGCTATCACGCCAAGATGGACGCTGGAGATGTCACCGACCTCGCCATCACAGCGCTCTACGAGGCAGCCGACGAAGACACAGCAACCGGCGGGCCTGATCCCATCCGGGGTATCTATCCAATTGTCGCCACCATCACCGCCGGGGGCTATGTGCGCTTGGAGGTCGACGAATTGGCCGAACGTACCAACACGCTTATTGAGCGCCGCCGAGCGCAGTGAGGCAATTGCCATGAACATGCCCTTCTACGTGGCTCCTGAGCAGGTAATGAAGGACCGCGCCGACTACGCCCGCAAAGGCATCGCACGAGGCCGCAGCCTCATCGCCTTTCGCTTTGTCGACGGCATTGCCATCTGTGCCGAAAACAAGTCTTCGACACTGCGCAAGGTGAGCGAGATCTACGACCGGATCGCTTTTGCCGGTGTCGGCAAGTACAACGAGTTCGATCAATTGCGTATCGCCGGCGTGCGTCATGCGGACCTCAAGGGATATGCCTTCAGTCGTGGAGACGTCGATGCACGTAGCCTCGCCAACCAATACGCCCAAATTCTCGGACAGATCTTTACGCACGAGATGAAACCGATGGAAGTAGCGATTCTGGTGGCCGAAATAGGAGAAGACGATGGCGGCGGCGACCAGCTATTCCACATCCTTTACGACGGAACAGTCGTTGACGAGGACATGTCGGTTGTGCTCGGCGGTGAAACCGAAACGATCTCGGATCGCTTCGGTGAACTGGACGACATGCCAGAACTCGCTAACGGTTTAAGCCGGGCAATATCTGCTCTGGGCGGTCCCGACCGATCGCTGAGCCCTGCCGAATTGGAGATCGCGGTGCTGCAGCGAGGTACTGGTCGTCGAGCATTTCGCCGCCTTGAAGATCCTGAGGTTGCAAGCCTTATCAGCACCTGACCTACCAACGGCGCGGACGGGGGTCTAGGTTGTTCGACGTGCAGCGTCGGATCTTCGGAATCGAAAACGAGTACGGCGTAACTTGCACCCTGCGCGGTCAGCGACGCCTCAGCCCCGACGAGGTAGCGCGTTATTTGTTTCGGCGAGTCGTTTCTTGGGGGCGCTCAAGCAATGTCTTTTTGGGCAACGGAGCTCGTCTTTATCTCGATGTCGGCAGCCATCCCGAGTACGCCACGCCCGAGTGTGACTCGGTCAGCGATCTCACTGCCCACGACAAAGCCGGAGAACGCATCCTTGAACAACTCCTCACCAGCGCCGAAGAACGGCTGTCTGAGGAAGGCATCCACGGGGACATCTATCTGTTCAAGAACAACACCGACTCGGCAGGCAACAGTTACGGCTGTCACGAAAATTACTGCATTACCCGCAACGATGATCTCAGCGTCTACAGCGAAGTGTTGATTCCGTTTCTCGTAAGCCGACAGATCTACGCTGGTGCAGGCAAAATCCTGCAGACAGCGCGAGGAGCCAGGTTCTGCGTGAGTCAGCGCGCTGAGCACATCTGGGAGGGCGTATCGTCAGCGACAACCCGCTCGCGGCCGATCATCAACACCCGAGATGAACCGCACGCCGATGCCGAACGGTACCGTCGCCTCCATGTAATTGTTGGAGACTCGAACATGAGCGAATACACGACTTTTCTGAAGGTCGCGACCTGTTCATTGATGTTGCGGATGCTGGAAGAACCACACGTCGTGCTGCGTGACATGACACTCGAAAACCCCATCCGCGCTATCCGCGAAATCAGTCACGACATGACCTGCCGACGGCGCATCCGTCTCGCCAACGGACGCGAAGTATCGGCGCTCGACATCCAAGGCGAGTACCTGCAACGAGCATTGCGCTTCGCCGAACACCACGAACTCAGCGACGAAGAGCAACTCGCTCTCAAGATGTGGGAACACTGTCTTACCGGACTTGAAGACGATCCGCTGAAGCTTGATCGAGAAATTGACTGGGTCATCAAATACAAGCTGGTTGAGGGCTACCGCACCCGAAAGAACCTTGAGTTGTCCGATGCCAAGGTGGCACTGCTTGATCTCCAATACCACGACGTGAACCGCGACCGAGGACTGTATTACCGGATGCAACAACGGGGAATGGTCGAACGCATTGTCACCGATCGCCAGATTTCACAAGCCGTCGAAAACCCGCCTGAGACAACACGGGCACGCCTTCGCGGCGAATTCATCCGCCGGGCCAAGGAACAGAGGCGGGACTATACAGTCGATTGGGTACATCTGAAGCTCAACGATCAAGCCCAGCGCACAGTCTTGTGCAAAGACCCCTTCAAAGCCCAGGACGACCGTGTCGAGAAACTGATCGCTTCGTTGTAGGAGACAGAACCCAGCACCAATGGACAAGCTCGAACGCCTCCTGAATTTGACCGCAGCTCTTCTCGACGCCGACCGAGTCCTGTCCGCCGACGAGTTGCGCCGTCGGATCGGCGGATACCCAGAAGCCAAGGCCTCATTTCGACGGACCTTCGAGCGTGACAAAGAAGACCTACGCAAGATGGGCATACCATTGCGAGTCGAGAGCGTACCGGGAGCGGATCCGCCAATTGACGGTTACCGAATCCTGCGCTCGGAGTACGCGGGCCGAGACCTTCGGCTCGAACCAGACGAATTGGCAGCGCTTCATCTCGCCACCAGCATCGTCCGGCTCGATGGCGGCGACACCGGTCTACACAAGCTCGGCGGCGCCGTATCCGGTGCCCTAGAGGCAACCGAGGTCGGTCATGTGCCCTTCGACGAGAACCTGGCTGCTTTGATTGCAGCAGCCGCTGATCGCCGGGCGGTCGGTTTCAGCTATGCCGGCATCGAACGCGCGGTTGAACCGTGGCGTCTTTCGTTTTCGCGAGGTCACTGGTACCTAGCGGGGTGGGACCGGCTCCGCGATGACCAGCGCCTCTACCGAGTGGACCGAGTCTCGGGGCCAATCGAGTTGCTCGACAACGCCGCTCAACCCGTGGGAACCCCGACCGACCCCAGCAATTTGCGGGGTTGGGAGCTTGGCGATGAGAGTCCAACGAACGTGCGGGTAGCCGTCGACCCAGATCAGGCCGCCTATTTTCACCATCTGATCGGCGAGGACTCGAAGCAATACGACCAAACATCGGTAGTCACCTTTCAGGTGCGCAACCGCGAAGGATTCCGATCGTTCATCCTCACTTTCCTCGAACACGCAGAGGTACTAGATCCTCCAGAAGCTAGGGCAGACATCGTGAGCTGGCTGGAGGCGCTCACATGACCCCCAAGCTGACCGCCTCGGAACGGATGAACCGTCTGTTGGCGGTGATCCCATGGGTTGTCGAGCAACAAGGCGCACCCCTAGACGAGATAGTGGCTCGCTTCGACTATCCGAGATCTCAGCTCGTTGAAGATCTAACCGGGGTCGTGTTCTTCGTAGGTGTCCATCCTTTCACCCCAGACTCAATGATCGAAGTCGACATCTCCGATGACGAAGTACAAATCCGTTACGCGGATTGGTTTTCGCGTCCACTCCGCCTCACGCCTAGCGAAGGAGCGCGGTTGCTGACCGCTGGGCATTCCTTGCTCAGCGGTCAATTTGGAACGGGTGACGACGACGGCGACGAAGCAGCAAGCCCGTTGTTGCGGGCTCTCACCAAGCTGGGTATGGCGCTAGGTGAAGCAGCCGATCAAGCCGTGGAGGTGCGGCTCGGCCATGCACCTACCGAAACACTCCCGCCGTTGAGGTCGGCTGTGAGCCGAGGGGAACAGATTGATATTGAGTACTACACCTACGGGCGAGATGAACTCACCCAACGCATTGTCGAACCACTGCGAATATTCAGCGACAACGGCTACTGGTACCTTCACGCTTGGTGCCATCGAGCTACTGGGGAGCGAATATTTCGCGTGGATCGGATTCGCTCAGTACGACTGACTGGTGACCCCGTCGAGCATCAGGCAAACGACTCGGGCGGGTCTTTTACTCCCCACGGCGACGACCCGAGAGTGCTGCTGCGACTCCACCCCGACAGCGCTTGGGTAACTGAGCAGTACCCAACCGAATCGGTCGAAACCGACGCTGAGGGCTGGCTCAACGTGGGCATGGCAGTGTCTGCGGTTGGTTGGCTTGAACGGTTGATGTTGCGACTCGGTCCTCAGGCAGAGATCGTTTCAATCGACCCACCGCTGTCACCCAGTCTTGTGTCCAACGCGGCGAACAGGGTCTTGGAACGCTACCGCTAGCGGTTGCAGCTTCTTGTTCAGACCACCCTTTCGGGCGAGCCTGGCGGTATCGTCGTGAGTCGTGAATGCCTCTGGGGTTTCGCCCAGTTCACCAGACGGCTTACCAGTCCCTGGAGCTACGCCTGTGCAACAGACCCATCCGACCAGCGATCATTCGGGTCTGGACCATGCCGCAGAGAACAACGACCTTGACTCAGACGAAGACTCCGTTTCGTTACCTCAGCCCGATAGCGCACAGGAACTTCTCCGGACTCTGGTGGAATGGCTCTTAGTAGCTGTCTGCGCACTGGCCATGGCCCTATTGATACGGATGTTTCTCGTGCAGGCATACTATATTCCGTCGAGTTCCATGGAAGACACTCTCCGCGAAGACGACCGGGTGCTTGTCAACAAGCTCAGCTACCGCTTCGGCGATATCCAACGTGGGGATGTGATCGTTTTTTCCAAGCCAGACCGTGCGCCAGGCGAGATCAACGATTTCATCAAGCGAGTTATAGCTCTACCGGGGGAGACCGTTGCCTTTTCAAATGGGCAGGTCTTGATCGACGGAGAGCCCTACAACGAGCCATACGTCGATCTCACCAGAACATTCGTCAACGGACGATTAATGGACTGCGCGAACGAACCAGCCTCGGCGGACTATTGCCTGGTCCCCGAAGGAACGGTGTTCGTGATGGGCGACAATCGCGAGGGCAGCACTGATTCCCGTACTTTCGGTCCAATTGAGATCGACGCAATCGTTGGCCGGGCCTTCATCAAACTCTGGCCTCTCGGAGACATTGGTTTCTTGTGATCAGCGGTTTCTTGTAATCGACTAGTTCGGTCTTTAGCCGAAAGTGGCCGCCACAGCCACCATCCGCTCAACATCGTCGCTATAGACGGCGTCGATACCCATGTCGATCAAAGAGGCCAATTGACGCTCATACTGTGCGTCCCAACCAAAAGCCAGCACCTCGAATCGGTGAAAGAGTGCAACTAACCCCGCTGTCCATTCACCCTGACGGAGGTTGACAGCATCGATCCCAGCGGAACTGAGTTTGGCGGCGCGACGCTCAGGTCCGCTCGGCAACCGTTGAATCGCAGTCGAGTTGACGAGACGGACATTCGGTGCAACTCGGCGCCACTCCGACAGTAAGTCAACCTCAGAGTGGCAGATCCACAACCGCTGTTCTGTTCCGTAGGCCTGTGCTATTGCGGCAACTGGCGCGAAGGCTGCAGGATCTTTCAGGTCCAGACTCACGGGCAGGTCAGTGCCTACTGACTCGTAGAACTCGACCAGGGTACAGATGTGTGCTTTCAGGTCAGCTCTGTTCGTGTCTCTGATCCACTTGCGCGGAAACCTTCGGTGGTAACCGTCGTGATCCAACACCACCTCACCGTCGCTGGTCAGCCAAGCATCCGTTTCAAGTCCGGTTGCGCCAAGACTTACAGCTCGCCTGAACGCGTCGATCGTATTTTCCCGTTCCAGGGTCCTGGCTCCTCGATGGGCAAACAGGATGGCCGGACCTCGCAGGGGCGCAAAACGCGTCGTCATGGTTGTCAGTATGCGCGCGCGGCCACTGAGAAACGATGATCGCGGGTGCGGTACGCTCGCGTTATGAGTTGGACTTTGATACTGGTGGCCACGGCAGTAGTCGTGTCATTGGTAGTGCTTGCGATCTCGCTGCAAAACGTCTCCAAAGAGATGGGTCTGTTGCGCTTCTCGATGCGTCGAGCGCGCGCCGCAGCAGTGGCCAACGACGACCTGCAACATCTGACCCTCGAGTTGAGCATTCGAGCGGCAGAACTAGACCAGGTCGCGAGGATCCACCGACTCCGCTCGCGCCGCCAATCCGACGATCGGTAGGCTCTGTCCATGGGAAACCTGGGTGGCATGGAAGTGATCGTCATATTGTTGGTGGCGTTGGTAGTGCTGGGCCCGAAGAAACTGCCCGAGGCCGCTCGCCAGGTTGGTCGGGCGCTCACCGAGTTAAAACGGATTTCCAGCGGATTCCAGCGAGAAATGCGCGAAGCAATCGAAGATCCGATCGTGGAAGCCGAGGCTCGGGCAAAAGGGGCACGCGTGAAGACTCCTGATTCTCCCACCACTCCAACCGACGCCGGCTCGGTTGAGGATGCTCCCACAGAACGGGACCCCGAAACCAAAAACAGTGACACCTCAACCGAAGCTGAACCCGCTGGTGGATCCCCTGATACTCAAGCCTCCGCTTCATGAGCAAAAAAGAAGCGTCACGAATGACTTTGATGGAGCATCTGACGGAGCTCCGTCGCCGCATCGTCATCTCACTGATTGCGATTGCCGTCGGCGCTATCGCTTGTTGGATTGCGTATCCGTGGATTCTTGATTTTCTGCTTGAGCCGTATTGTCGCTCGCTACCTGAAGCTGATCGCACGGCAACCGACGTGTTCGGAAGCCGATGTCAGCTTTATGCGCGCAACCCCTTCGAGCCCTTCAGCGTGCGCGTCTCGATCGCTGGCTACGGCGGATTGATTGCAGCGATGCCGGTGTTGTTGTGGCAGCTCTGGCGATTCGTGGCTCCCGGTCTGTTCTCTCACGAAAAGCGTTTCGCCATCGCCTTCATGGTCAGCGGCGTGACACTCTTCTTCGCCGGAGCGGCGCTGGCCTACTGGAGCATTCCTCGGGCGCTCGAGTTTCTGTCTGCTTTGGGCGGAGAAGACCTTGTTGAATGGTATTCACCTAACGAATATCTGGGTTTCGTCATCAAGATGATTGTTGCGTTCGGGATCGGATTTGAGTTTCCGATAGTGCTGATTTTCTTGCAACTGCTCGGCATAGTCGAGAACGAATCGCTCCGAGGGGTCCGGCGCTACGCCGTTGTCGGCATCGTCGCTCTCGTGGCGGTAATTACACCGAGCGGAGATCCGTTCACTCTCACCGTGCTATCGGTGCCCATGTATCTCTTCTATGAGTTCGCCATCTTGTTTGGCCGAATACGAAATCGAAGAGCCAAAAAGAAGGCCCGATCGCAGTGACTATTCGCAAGGGTGCGGACTGGGGAAAACCCGAAGCAGTCCCCGGCGACGCGATCTTTGTGAGCAACGATGCTGAAGCGAATGAGGCGATTAGTTGGCCTCGACGAGCACGAAAACCCACTCCGCCATTGTGTCTTGTTGGCGGTGACCTGGCCCGAACTCTCGGCGTTCGGAACAACGAGGCCTCGCTGAGAGCGGGGGAGGGGACCCATCTGCGAATCGACTTGGGTGTCGCTCTTGTCGACGGTCGCCTTTTTTGGTTTGTTTCCCATCTTGTAGCGTGCCACTCCTGGTGGCGAGGTCCGATCGTTATCGCGGCCAACGCAGCTTTTATTGGTGACTACAACGTTGCTCCCAAGGCTCACCCCTCCGACGGGCGACTGGATCTCATTGAGGCGAACCCAACCTTTGGTGAGCGCTTGAAGGCTCGCTCCCGACTGCGATCGGGCACCCACGTACCTCACCCTCAGATCAAGATTCGCCGCTGCGCAGCCGTGCAACTGGAGCTTGAGCGTCCCACCCCAATAACCCTCGACGGAATCGGTCAGGACAAGGCCAAGACGTTGAGCATCCGAGTGGAGCCCGACGCGCTCGACATCTGGATCTAAGGGCGCGCAAGGTTCGCGCCGTTAGATTTCGCCGCTGGAACGCCCGCTGCAGTGGCTGAGCGCCTCTAGAATCGCAGGATGGATGTAATTGAGGCCAAGAGAACAGTCCGCACCGAGGTCGAGCGTCTAGCCCCGAAGCTGCTGGAAATCTCTCACTCTCTCCACGCGAATCCAGAACTCGGGTTCGAAGAGCATCATGCCCACGAGGTTCTCACCGCCGCGATAGAAGACGAGGGTCTCTCTGTTGAACGCGGAGCCTACGACTTGTCGACCGCTTTCGATACCCGAGCCGGAACCGATGGTCCCACCATCGCGGTGTGCTGTGAGTACGACGCTCTTCCGGGAATCGGTCATGCCTGTGGCCACAATGTGATCGCCGCCGCGGGGCTTGGAGCGGGCCTTGCCGCTGCCACTGTGGCTGAAGCACTGGGCGGACGTGTGGCCATTCTCGGGACTCCGGCCGAAGAAGGCGGCGGAGGCAAGGAGTTCATGATCCGCAGAGGGGCGTTCGACGATGTCGCTGCGGCCATGATGGTTCACCCGGCCGATCACGACATCGAGAAAATGCAGGTCATAGCCGTTCACACAGTCGACGTAACTTATGAAGGCAAAGCATCTCATGCCGCCGCAGCCCCTCAATTGGGACGCAATGCGCTTGACGCCGCCGTGCTGGGCTACAACGCAGTGGCCGCATTACGCCAGCACATCCGCCCCAACGAGCGTATCCACGGTATCTTCACCGAAGCTGGCGAGAAACCCAACATTGTCCCATCGCGAGCAGCGGCTCAATGGTACGTGAGATCCGGCAATATCGACAGCCTGCAACGCCTCAAGGAACGCTTCACGGCATGCCTCGAGGCCGGAGCAACTGCGGCCTGTTGCGAGATGCACAGTGTTTGGAAAGACCCGCCGTATTACAACATGATTGACAACGCTCCACTGCTCGATCTTTATGTGCGCAACTCCGCCGCGAACGGTCGTGCCGTGAGTCCCCAAGATGACAAGCAGATTGTCGTCGGCAGCACAGACATGGGCAACGTCAGTCATGCCGTTCCGTCAATCCATCCAATGATCAAAGTTGCGCCTCAAGGTGTCGCCATTCACACACCAGAGTTTGAAACCCATGCTCGCTCAAAAGCAGCTGATCAAGCGGTCATTGATGGTGCATTGACCATGGCTATGACCATCGTTGACTGTTGGGGAGACCCCGACGCGCTGCCCGCCATCCGCGGCTCGTTCTCGCCAAGCGAATAACCTCTGCACAAATGACGGTCTATATCGCCGAGGACTTCAGCGCCGACGAGGCCGACATCCTTCGTCGCTATTTCACGAATCTCGATCAACCTGTATTCGCTTTGGTCAACCTTCCCGAAGTCGTGAAGGGAGCACTTTTCGCCAGGTATTCGCGTTCACCTTTGAGCCTGCGTCGGCTGTTTCTTCAAGAATTTGTGGGCGACCTCGACATTGAAGGTGACCAGACCATCGACGCAACTGTCGGATTGCGGCGTGCAGAAGAGTTATACGACAGAGTCTTTTTTGAGTATGGCGACGACAGCGTGGCTCAGCTTGGCGGTGTCCACTTGGCGTGCGAACAGGCTTCCAACATCTTGACCAAGGTGCTGGAATGGGGCCGCCTCATGGCCTACCTGGAACAGAGCACGCGCTACATCGCATATGACCAACGATTGGGGGGGCGTTATCGCTACTACCGTGATCCGCAGATCTTGAGTTCGCAGCTAGGCACGCGTTACGTGGCAGACATGGATCGAATCTTCGACGCCTACTCGCATTTGATTCCGCAAATGCAGGCTTTCTTTCGCGAGGTGATTCCAAAAAATGACGGTGACAGCGATTTCGCTTACCGCATCGCGATAAAGGCGAGAGCGCTTGATGCGATCCGTGGAATGTTGCCTGCAGCTTCTCTGTCCAATGTCGGAATATACGGTACGGGCCAGGCATACGAAGCACTGTTGTTGCGAATGAGAAGCCACCCGTTGCCCGAGTCCCACTCGTATGCCGACCTGATGTTGACGGAACTGCGCAAGGTGATCCCATCGTTCCTCAAGCGCGTTGATCTTCCAGATCGTGGGGTGCGCTCCACGAATTACATGACTGACACGCGCGACTCGATGGAAGCAATCAGCGATCAGATACTCGGCTACGAGACCGGGGGAGTGGTTGACGACGATGTCGTTGATCTAGTCGACTTTGATCCCGAAGGTGAACTGAAGGTTGTCACCGCTTGCCTGTATCCCTACACGTCGCTCTCCGAGCGGATGCTTGAGGCTCGGGTTCATCAAATGTCGGTGGAGGAGCGAATCGAAGTTATCAAGGCTTACGTGGGGCACCGAGACAACCGCCGCCATCGGCCCGGGCGAGCCTTCGAACGAACTGGCTACCGCTTCGATGTGCTCTCGGACTACGGCGCTTTCCGCGATCTTCAGCGGCACCGGATGCTCACTATCGACTGGCAGCCGCTTTCGCCACGCCATGGATACGTGATGCCTGACGCAGTCGAGGCCGCGGGGGTCGCCGAGGAGTACCGCGGCGCGATGGCGCGCTCCGAATCGCTTCACAATGCGCTTGTGGGAGAGCATCGCGACAGCGCTCGTTATGCAGTGTCATTGGCTTACCGAATTCGCTACTCAATGCAATTCAACGCGCGCGAGGCAATGCACATGCTTGAGTTGCGCACAACGCCGCAGGGACATGAGGCCTACCGCCGTATCTGTCAACGAATGCACACCCAAATCGGCGAGAAGGCGGGGCACTTGGCGTTGGCCGAGGCGATGCGCTTTGTTGATTACTCATCTGACACGCCGCTGGGTCGTCTCTCTGCGGAACAACGTGCGGAGAAACGCCGCCAAGACAGCGATCTCGGTTAATCCGCTTTCGAAGGTTGCGTCGCGCTTCGCATTGTCTATGATCCGCGGCAACATCTCTGGCTTCAGGAACCGACGGTGAACGACAACATCTCTGAAAACGAAGACCTCGACGACGAATTCGATCACGACCTAGAAGAAGACGACGATCTCGACGACGACGAACTCAACGACGACGAAGACGACGTAGAGGCCGATCTCGACGAAGACGAAGACGACGACGACGACGAAGAGGCCGATCACGACGAAGACGAAGACGAAGACGAAGACGAAGACGAAGACGACGACGAGGTAGAAGCCGATCTCGATGCCATCCTCAAGGAACGCATTGCCGCTGGCGATGATCAAGCCGACGTTGACGAGGAAGAAACGCCCACAATACGATCCGCTACTGGTGCCTCGGGGGAAGCCGAACCGGTGATCGCCCGCGGAGACAACGAGTTTTCTTGTCCGCATTGCTTCTTGTTGGTAAACAGTGCAGCAGTAGTCGACGATGAATGTCCACATTGCGGTGGGCCGGTTGGTGCCACGTGAGCGACGAGGAGAACCTTGGCGAGCAATTGCTCGATCTATTGATCTATGCGCCTATCGGTTTGTTGTTGGAAGCCAAGGATCTAATTCCAAAACTCGCCGATCGCGGCAGGGGCCAAGTGGCATTGACTCAGCTCGCAGGCAAGGTCGCCGGCAATCGGGGACGAGACGAAACGGCACCATTGTTTCGCCAGCTGGTCGAGGCGGCGGGTGCCGCTCTCGGCTCGATGACCACCGATGAACACGAGCTATCCGATGAACTCGATGATCACGGTGAATCAAGCGAAGACGATCTCTCTTTGCCTATCAAGAATTACAACGCCTTTTCCGCGCCGCAATTGTTGGAAAAGTTGGAAGCGCTTGACCAACAGCAACTCGACGAAATTCTTGACTACGAGCTGACGCATCGAGACCGCCAAACTGTAACCAACCGAATCAAGCAACTAAGCGCGCTTCATCACTCTCCGAACTCTCCGAGCGACTGATCGTGGACGTTGACGCACGCCGGGCTGTGATAGCCGACCTAGCAGAGGTAACCAGGATGTGCGCCGATGCAATCGAGGAACTACGCCCTAATCGTGGTGGTGCTGTCTGGTCCCAACGCGAAGCCCGCTCTGAACCATTGGGCGCCAGCCTGCGTGCAACAATGGATGCTGGATTGCTGGCCGTTGCATGCATTGACAACACGATCGTGGGTTACGCCGGAGTCGACCTCGTTGAGCTTCACGATGGCAGTACTCTCGGCCAAGTCACCGATATCTACGTTATCCCTGACGCCCGCGGCGTGGGATGCGGTGAGGCGCTCATCGGGCTGGTTGAGCGATGGTGCACCGAACAATCCTGTATCGGCATTGACTCGATCGCCCTTCCCGGGGACCGTGAAACAAAAAACTTCTTCGAAACGTTCGGCCTCACTGCTCGAGCTCTACGCGTCCATCGGTCGCTGCGGGACTAGTGGAGGGCGCTGGCAACCCTGTCTCAACGACCTTTCCAGATTGGGGGTCGCTTTTCGATGAAGGCTTTGGGACCTTCGATGAAGTCCTCAGTCGAAGCCAAGCGTGTTGTCACCCGGCCACCCTCAATGATCCCCTCCAAATCAGTTTGACCGGGCGCTTCAAGGATCAGCCGACGGCTCTCGCGCACCGCCAATGGAGCGTTGGCAGCAATGCGCCCAGCAAGTACCTGAGCCGCGGCCACCACCTCGCCAGGAGGACACAGTTCGTTGACCAACCCGAAGTGATGCGCTCGCTCTGCGGACAGCGTGTCACCAGTTACCGCGAGTTCCATCGCGATATTGGGAGGAAGCACCCGAGGAAGACGTACCAAACCTCCCGCGGCAGCTACCAGTGAACGCTTCACCTCAGGTATCCCAAACTTTGCGATAGTCGAAGCGACCACTAGATCACAGGACAAAACGATCTCAGTGCCTCCGGCAACTGCATGACCGTCGACCGCGGCAATAAGCGGCTTGGTTCGCTCTCGAAGGACAATGCCACCAAATCCTCCACGCTCGGTGCCGAGAAAGGCACCGTTGCCAGCGGCGATTTCTTTGAGGTCAGCTCCTGCGCAGAAGACCGGTCCATTGTGGGCCAATATTCCTATCCACAGATCGTCGTCTTCTTCAAGGCGATCAATCGCTGATTCGATCGCTGCGGCCATCGCCGGATTGATAGCGTTGCGGGCTTCAACACGATCAAGACGAATGATCGCAACATGGTCACAGGTCTCGAACTCAATCATTGCTGACTCCCCCAGATTGGGTCGTCGATCCGGGTATCGGTGGGGCAGAGGGGTCCTCTTCAACCACAGCATCCGCGGCCGGTTCTTTTGCCACAGGCCCAACAGACGACTCTTCAACCACTGGTTTTGCTGGAGGTACCGCTGGTGGGGGAGGGGGCGCAAGCCGCCGGTTGGCGCCACCGCGCATTTTGGAAGTGGAAGACGCGGGAGTGGAAGACGCGGGTCCGAACAAAGCAGCAATCTCGGGGACCTTTGGCGCCAACTTTCGCACGGTAGCGAGTAGCTGGTCATTAGGATTTTCTGGGCAACCCTGTGGCGTGACCTGGGAACGAACAGGCGAGAACGCCACCGCGTCAAGCACGGTCGCCCACCGTTGTTGAGCAACCTCGCTGCTCAACGACTCGGAGGCTGCTTTAGTTAGACGCTCGGCCATGTCAAATGGAAGCGGAGAACCGGCCTTTGGAGGTCGACTGCTGAGCCGCAAGGCACGAACGATCCGACCATCGGCGAGATGTTGCGCGATCTCGTTGAGCCACAAACGGTGTTCGCTCTCCACCCGAGCTGACAGGCCTTCCCGCAACTTCTCCGCGAGTTCACGGGATTGCTCGTCTCGCGCACCGCTATCGGCCGCGACCACCACACTACGAATATCGCGTAGGTCAACGGTTTCGATTCCCGAAATCGCAGCTTCAGCGCGGTCACGCCACTCTGCAGCCTTCAAGACGGGGGTCATCTTCTCTGCCAGCGCAACAAGCGGTTCGGACTTGACCTTTGGAATACCGTCAGCCTCAGCCATCTTGTTCATCCGCTCAATCGCTTTTCGCACACCAGGAACTCCTCCTTTGAGAACCTCTTCGGCGATTCCATGTTGGATCTCAGGCATGTCTGCGAGCGCGGCACGTCGGTTCTTATTTCCGGGGCGTAAGCGGGGAGCTCTAGGCGTAGAGGGAGGTTTTGGACGCTCCTGGCGAGCACGAACATGTCGTTTCTTGCTTCGCTGGTCACGTGGGGAACCGGTGCCGGATGCGCCGTCACGCTGACTATCTCGGGCCCTGCTCCGACGGTCGCCCCGCCGAGAATCGGCAGGCTGCTCATCACGAGACTGACCATCGCGGTCACCGCGGCGGTGCTGTTGGGTCGCTCCAGATCGGTCAGAGCGTTGCGTGTCGCTACGGCGCTTCTCCTTGCGATCAGCACGTTTTCTGCCTCGCGGTGCGGAGTCAGCGTCTCGACGGCCACCAGCGGCTCCGCGGGCACGTGAGCGGCCCTTTGGAGCGAGTTGAGACGTTACCAAGGGTTGCTCACGACCCGAATCGAGCAAGGGTAGGGTTTCGACTCGGCTTCGAGGCGCCCGCGTCGGCAGAATGGTTGTGATCTCAAGTCCGTCAAGGGTTGCGTCAGCCTCGACTCTGAGAACATCTCCGACACCAACCCCTTCGGGGAGCAGTGCACCATCGAGGATTCCCTTGGGTTGTTTCGCTCCTGCAGCGCGCCAAGTCCACTTGCCGTCAGCGCGATTAGAGGTCAGTTCGATTTCCAGCCTGCGAGCCACGGTCAAGAACCGTATCGGGCAGTTCGGTATCCGCATACCCGGACGCAGAGTGGGTAGCGCAAGACCCAGAACGCCGGAAATCATCGTTATGTAAAGTTACGAGTGTAGTCGCAGCGAATCGGCTATCTGAAAGATCAATCGATAGCCGTGCTCTGTTTGGGTACTGTGCAACAAGTGGACCAAGACGGACGCATCGAGCTCACGCTGCAACTCTGGGGCCGGGACGACCCAGAGGCCTTCGAAGAGTACCTGGACGCCCTGGTTCAGCTGCTGCCGCGAACCAACGGAGTCCTCGAGCGAAGGATCGCAGATACCGCTGCGGAGGCTGGTATTCCCGACGCAGTGCTCGTTGTCTCGTTTCCAGGCAGCGCCTCGGTCGACGGCTGGTTGCGCGACCCGCTGCGTTCGGATCTCGAAGACCTCGCTAAACGAGCGGTTACTCATTCGCTGATAACCGACAGCCGACACCGTCGCCCTCCGACCGCAGATGAAAATGAAAATGTGGTTCTCCTTCAACCCGAAGGAAGCGACCTGCTCGAACCGAGACAATCACCCATACACGGGACCGGGGTCTTTGCTCTGATGAAACTTGAACAAGGAAGACTTATCGGCCGCTACTCAGGGGCTCCGACCATGATTGACGGCAGATACGTGCTGTGGATCGAAGGTGACGATGGCACATGGGAGGGCGTCGACGGAGTCGGCGACCTTCGCTTTCTCAACCACAGCCGCTCCCCCAACGTTTTCTTCGACGGCCCAGACCTCTATACGCTCCGCGACATCAGCCCCGGTGAAGAATTGCTCTTCGACTACGGAGAAGACTGGTCAGAGACGCCCTAGCAGTTTACCGGGCTCAAGAGGTTAGTGACAGGCGCCACCGGATCACGCGAGACTACAGACGATGCACGAATCGACCAGAGGACAACTGCTAGTTGCTGCACCGACGCTGCTCGACAACAACTTCTACCGGTCTGTCATTTTCGTGCTCGAACACAATCAAGATGGAGCAATCGGCGTGGTCCTCAACCGCCCCAGCGAGCTACCGGTATCCACTGCCATTGAGGGTTGGGCGGATCAGGCAACAGAGCCCCCTGTCGTGTTTCTCGGTGGACCCGTCTCGCCGTCCTCTGTTATCGCTCTGGCGTCATATCATCTCGAAAACGCCGACGATCACTGGAATCAGATTCTCGGCAGTATCGGAACGGTCGACCTCGATCTGGCCCCAGAGGAGGTGCCTGGAGTAAACGCTGTGAGGATGTTCGCCGGTTACGCGGGGTGGACTGGCGGCCAGCTAGAAGCCGAATTGGTGACAGGTAGCTGGTTCGTTGTGGATGCAGAACGAAGCGACGTCCACACCGACAACCCCGATGATCTCTGGTGGGAAGTATGCGGTCGCCAACCAGGATCACTACGCCACTTGGCACACTACCCACACGACCCCCGACACAATTGAACCTAGGAGCCACACCGCAGCTCGGGCAACGGGCGGTTCAAACCAACGACTATCTCCGGAGTGAACCATGAGGATCGGATTTGTAGGGCTCGGCAACCTCGGTAGCAAGCTCGCAGGTAGTCTTTTGCGCAACGGAATCGACCTCGTTGTCCGCGACCTTGATGTAGCCGTGGTGCGGTCGTTCATCGAGCGAGGGGCGACCTCAGTCGCGTCACCCAGAGAGCTCGCCGAAAGCTGCGATGCAGTGATTACATGCCTGCCCTCGCCGGCAATCTGCGCCGAGGTCATGGAGGCCGCTGATGGCGTACTCGCGGGATTTGGCGACGGCAAACTCTGGTTGGAGATGTCAACCACGGACGAATCAGAGGTTCGACGTCTTGCAACTCTGGCTCAGGCACGCGGCGCCGTGCCGATCGAGTGCCCGGTTTCAGGGGGTTGCCACCGCGCCGCAACAGGCAATATCTCCATCTTCTGCGGAGGATCCCGAGAAGCCTTCGATTCAGCGTTACCGATCCTGGCGATGATGGGGCGCAAAATCCTCCACACGGGCCCGTTGGGATCAGCCTCGATTCTCAAGGTCGTGACCAACTATCTCGCCTCGGTCAACCTGGTGTCGCTCGGCGAGGCCTTCGCCGTGGCACAGCAGTCAGGAATCGACTTGACCACCGCCTATGAGGCAATCCACATCTCCTCGGGCACCTCTTTTGTGCATGAAACCGAAGGCCAAGTGATCTTGAACGGCTCCTACGACATCGGCTTCACTCTCGATCTCGTGCAAAAAGACATGAGTCTCTTTATGAGTCTCGCCGAGCGTACGAACCTCCCGCTGGAAGTCGCCCCTGTGGTGTTGGACATGTTCAACGATGCAGCCACAAGGTACTGGTCTCGTGCGCTGAGTCCGCGAGTCGTGCAACGTTACGAAGAAGCGGTTGACGCTGAGTTCCGCGCTCCGGGATTCCCTGCTGAGTTGGTCGATGACGAACCAGAACAACCAGGTTACGAAGTGATAATTCGGCCCTGACTAGGTGGTTGGGTTGCGCAGATTCTCGGACTGGACGAAGATTCCTTCGGCTTGCGCGCACAGGGTGTCACCAGCGTGCAGCGTGCCTTTGGCAAACACTTTCCTACGTTCGCTGCGGTCATAGAAGCCCCTCATGTGTAACGGCGTACCCAACGGTGTGGGCGTGCGATAGACGATCGTCAGGGTGCCGGTGTAACCACCGATGCCGTTCACCACGCAGGTGCTCCCGAGCAGTTCGTCGAACAACGCCGCTATCACTCCGCCGTGAACACAGTCGGGTGGCCCGTTGAAAGCTGCCGAAAATGTCACCTCACCGTGGATCTCAAAGTAGTTGTCCGTGGCGACTCTGGTCATGGTCACGGGAGGAGATATCGGGTTCAGCAAGCCCACCAGCGGGCTGTACGGAAAGAAGTCTGAAGGATGTTCAGCCCTGAACGCCGCAGGCGGAGCCAACTTCTCAGGTTCACCCTCAGAAGCCTCAACCGTGGCTGGCATCTCATAGACCAGTGCAGACTGCATTCTCATTCCCTGCACTAGGTGTGGTCGCAGACCGTCGCGCACTGCACGGATCTGAGCGATAGAGCCTGCGAGGTCTATCCCGTCGAGATCGGCAGTACGAACAACCTCGATCAACTCGCGGACGGCCTGGTTCAGTTCTTGAGGCTGCGACAGGTCGTCAAGGTGGGGAGCAGACATTCGGGAGACAGTAGCCTCCGTTTGGCTTCATTGGCACTCTGACCGATACGATCACGCCACAAGAACGACAGTTACGCGCTTGGACTTACCGTGAGGTTCAGACCCCCGGTATGCGAAGCACTCACCTCGATCCGCCATTCGTGAGCACTGCCGCAGTCGATAAACGATGTGGGTTGATCCGCATGCAGGCAGAACTCGCTGCCAGCAACCTTCAACTGACCAAAACGCATTGGGGCATCAGCCCAGAAATCAATCTGATTACCAACTTGAGCTTGGCGCCGCTCGGTACCCATGCCGAGTTTCTGGTCGATCCAGTGGACCGAGACCCCCATCTGTTCCCCCACTTCGGTATCGGCAAGTCCCCGTTCCCATTCATCTTCAGGATCACGTACTTCCAAGTGCCACCATTGCCGGTTGAAATCAACGGGTTGCGCCGACGCGTCTTCTGGGAGCAGCGCAAGCAGTTGCGCTCCCCCACTACAGCACGGCGAAAGCGTGTAGGTGTCGGTGGAGTCGCGATGGACGCGGACCGCACCGGAGTGAATCCAGCCTGAGGCATAGCGGTTCACCGCGATCGTGCCCAAAGGCCAGGCGTGAAACGACATGACATCTGCGGGATTGTCGTACTCCGAGTTTGTTTCGCCGGAGTACGAGTGTGGCCAGCATTGGGCATGCCCTAGTTCGTGTACCGCAATTGCACTCTGATCACCGTCTGCATGAACCGCGATCGCGACCATCCTACCACTGTCGCCGAATACACCGCTGGCTGCAGAACTTGCATACCCGCAGGTACCGAGTCCGGCGTAGTTCTGATAAGGATCGAGTGCGGCCTCGTCGACGAGAACCACCGCTCCGCTGCGCGATGCACTCCATTCCGTTCGCAGAACCTCCTCAAAACACTCCTGTGGTTCGGCGCTGCTACTCGACACCTGTTTGGTGTCGTCTCCGGCGGAGAAGTCGATGTCGTACTGACCGGCGCTGGCC
>JAKZTU010000092.1:0-2728 GCA_047516945.1 Acidimicrobiales bacterium | reverse complement strand
CACCAACCGGGTGATCCTCAACGAACTCCACATAACCGGGGCTTTCAACTACGACGCCGACGGATTCGGGGCCGCGCTGGACCTGATCGCATCGGGCACACTGCCGCTGGATCTATTGATCCACCCAGAAACGGTGGGCCTCGAGGGAATGCTCGACGCCATGACACAACTACGATCAGGCGAGATCGCAGGAAAGGTTCTGGTCACACCATGACAGAGTTCTCTGGGCCGACACGCTTCAACCATGTGGCCATGAGCATGGGTGCCGATTCGCTTGACGAAGCTGGTAGAGCGGACATCTGCCGGTTCTACTCTGAGGTCTTCGGGTGGCAGGAGCACCCAAGCATGACCGAGGACCGCAAACGGCTGGTTATGGGTGTTCACTCCTACGACCAGTTCGTGTTTCTCATCGCCGACGAGGAGCCGATGCGAGCCCCACGCCTGGACCATTTCGGTCTTGCCGTCGACAGCATTGAGCAACTACACGAGGTCTTGAACCGGGCCAAAGCTCTGGCCGAAAGCGACGACCGAATCGAGATCATCGACAACGAAGTTGAAGACCACGGCGTGTTGAAGCTTCACAGTTTCTATGTCGGCTATCTGCTGCCGATGATGGTCGAAGTCCAGTACTTCGAGTTCGCCGCCTAGCCGACGGTTAGCGGCCGGCGCGGAGGGAGGGTCCATGCAACGATCACACGGGTTCATGACCAAAGCTGCTGCGGCAGCAGCAGTGGTGTTCTTGGCGGCAAATTGCGGTAGCGATCCTTCCCTGCAAGCGGCGGACGAGAAACCCGACACTGTCGCGGTCGCCGATTGGTCCTACCACTTCACCAGCCTTGAAGAGATGGTTGCGACCTCTGATCTGGTCGTGTTGGGCGAAGTCACGGCCATCGAACGGGGTCCCATGCCCACTGACGACCCGGACGGAATCGGACTCCGCAACGTCACCGTCACCATCTCTGAAACCCTCAAAGGCACCGCACCGGGCACCACTGTCGTGATCGGCGAGTCAGGTTACCACGCCGACGGCTCTTTTGAGTTGGCTGACATGCCTTGGAGCCGGCTCGGTGATATCGGCGTGTTCTCATTGAAACACTATGACGGTCAGCCCGCGATCCACTATACGCATATACATCCCGATGGGCGCATGCTGACCCATTACCGCGACGAGGACGGCCAGTCTCACATGTACGAAGGGACTGTGGAGACGTTCTCGCACACAGCGCTCGGAGCGACTCTGACCGAGTTGGCACCCGACCGAGCAGCCGAACATGTCCGGCAAGCAGCCTTGGCTGTCGTGACCGAGGAGATCGAACCGCAAAGACCGTTCTATGAGTCGATATTCGAAATCGAGCCGGACGACACCAATACCGGCGGGATCAACAACACCGGCAGCGGCACTGACAGCAGCAAACCTGTCGACTCTGCTAGTCCCAGCACAACGTCCGAACACGCTTTCTGCGAGCAAGCCGAGTTCTTCGCGTCGCGGAGCGTGCGAGACATCGACAACCACACCAGCGAAAACCAGTCCGCTACTGCCTTCCTGGATGCTTTAACGAATCTACGGGATCTCGCACCGTCATCCCTGCGAGCCGATCTGGATCTGCTCGTAGCCTACGAGCAGAGCTACGACCCGGCCAACGGCGAGGAGTCCACCAGTGTCGAAGTCACCCGAGCCGGGGAACGGGTCGGTTCGGCCATAGAACAGCGCTGCGATCTGCAACTGCCGTATGTGGGCAGCGACAGTTAAGGCAGGTGCCCGATTTGGGTCGGTAGATGTGCGCTCCGGCGATGGCGGATCTGGTCGAAGTCCAATACTTCGAGTTCGCCACCTAGTCGACGGTTAGCGGCCGGCCGGAACTACTCGGGGTCTTCGGACCGTTGTTGGCACGGTGGCGGGCGGTTAGGGGCCGTGTGGTGGGTTGTTGACCGAACAATCCGGGGTCATCGAACCGTTGTTGGCACTGTGGCAGGTGGTCAAGGGCCGTTTGGTGGGTTGTTGGGGTTGATGATTTTGTAGCCGGTGTTGGTCTTGATGACGATGTAGCCGCGGTCGTGGATGTTGTGATGACAGTTGGGGCAGGCGAGACACATGGAGTCGATGTCGGTGAGTCCGCCGTCTTCCCAAGGGACGATGTGATGGATTTCGCATCGTTCAGGACCAGCAGCACAGCCTGTTCCTCTGCAGTGGCGGTCGCGGGCGATGATGGCTTTGATCTGGGCTTCGGTTGCGTGTCGATGGGTGCGTCCCACCCAGAGGGGTTGACCTTCACCGTCAAAGACCACTCCGGTGACAGCAGCGGTACACATCAAACGTTCCAACACTGTCTGCGGCAGGGCTTCACCCCCGACGATCTCGGCGACCCCTGTCGGGTTGTCGGCTCGTAGCCGTTCGATGTCGGCCACGGCGATGAGTTGCATCCTGGTACTGCCGGGTCCGCGGCGGTGCGGGTTGGTCAACAACGCGATCAACGCGTCTGCTGAGCGTTGTTGTGGTGTACGTACATCATCAGGCTTGCCGTCGCGGCCGCCGTCGTCTCTCCACATGCGGTCGTATTCAACATTGATTGCTTTGACCACTTGCTGATAGCTAGTGGGGTCGAGTTCTGCTAACAGCACACCCATGCCTTCATCGTTTACCCAGTGCTTCAATGATCGCATTCGGCGCTGCTGTTGGTATTGTTTGGCGCCGTCGTCGGGTTGGTTGCGGTTGGCCCAACGCCGTGAC
>JAKZTU010000091.1:0-2997 GCA_047516945.1 Acidimicrobiales bacterium | reverse complement strand
GTCTGCATCACCACAGACTCTTCAATGAAATTCACACCCGACTCAGCGACATGCTGAATCCCTGCGGGAACCAGCGACTCTTTTTGCCGACCAGCCAGCCCGAAGATGATCATCGTGACGAGCGCTGAGCCGAGATAGATGAGAACTGTTTTGTTGATCGCGTAGGGGGTCCCCTCGAACCAGATGCTCGGCCAGTCGAACAGGTGGTTTACGGGCGGGAACTCTAAAGCGAGGAGATTCATGCTGAGCGCTCCGCGGTCGAATCGTTGGATGACTTGCTTGAATTAGCTGCGTCGCTCTTGGGCGACAGAACTGCCGCGCCTGGCTTCAAACCGGGGTAGGCCAGCGATGCCGCAACATGGCGGGTCTCCCAGGCCAGTAGCCCAATGTGGGTGACCAACAGGCTGATCGCGAAAGGTGCTATCTCGAACCAGTCGCTGTCGCGAATCGGCAATACCGCGGCGGTGATGATTCCGAGGCGGGCAATGAAGCCGAACATCACTGCGCCGAACATCACTGCGGGGCTGATTTTGGCGGACCAGGTGATTATCGCGGCACCTACCAAGAAATTGACGGCCACGATGACCAGGCCATAGCCAGATGACCAGAGCCCGGACCAACCCCAGAAAATCACACCGATAGCAAGCATCACCGGGGCGACTAGCAGGGTACGCATGGCCAGGTCACGGGCTATTTCGCGCTCTGGAGAGCTAGCGGATACCTCGGCCGGAAAGGCAGACATGCGATCTTTGGCCCGGGCGTTCATTGCGAACCCTGCCCGTAGGTGGCGCGACGCTGTTGCAACGCCTCGTCGAGCGACCGGCGGTAGGACGCACACAGCTTCTGAGTCTCATAGGCGAGCACAATGCCGGCGAGAACCAGTGTGAATACGGGGAACAAACCGAGGCGGGAATCGATGAACCAGCCCAAAAGACCGAACAAGGCCGGTGTGACGATCATCTCAAAGGCTGCCGCGAAGGCGTCGCCCGCGCCCTTGTGCATCTCGCGTTGCTCCCGTTCGTCCACGGTAAGAACCTCTTTGGGTTGGGCCGACGGTGCCCGCTCGTGAATTGGTGCACAATCTATTGGCATGTCACGACAGCGCCAACCTCAGGAGTCGAGCTTCTTGCGTCTTCCGTAACGCTTTTCGAAGCGCTCCACACGACCTGCCGTATCTACGATCTTCATCTGACCCGTATAGAAAGGATGGCTCTCGCTTGAGATCTCCACCTTCGCAAGGGGGTATTCGTTGCCGTCTTCCCAGACGATCGACTCTTTGGTCTCGATCGTTGACCGCGTGAGAAACGACGTACCAGCCGAAGTGTCCTGAAATACGACAGCGCGGTAGTCGGGGTGAATGTCAGATTTCATAGCCCCACGAGTCTACGACTCCGACACCCGCCAACAACCCGCTACGACTAGGAGTTGGCGTTGCTCGCAGATACTTCGCTCAACAGCGCCAACACATCATCCCCAGGGGCCGCGTCATCAGACTCAGCGAGCGCCATCAGGCGTCGCCGCAACTCACGGGACTCCTCAAGTTCTGCCGGAGACAACAGGATTTCTTCGTTATGAGTTCCCGATGCGCCAATATCGGCGGCCGGATAGATCCGACGGACCGCCAGAGCTCGAGAAAGCCGCAATTCCAGATTCGCAGTGTTGGCCAACTCCTCATAGATCGCCTCGTCGACCGAACTACCGCTGTCGACAACAATCGTGGCGATGACCGTCAATGAACCCCCGCCTTCAATGTTGCGAGCAGCGCCCAAGAATCGTTTGCATGCGTAGATCACAGATCGATCAATGGCACCCGAAGCGGAACGGCCGCCATGGGACGCTTCGAGGATGTAGGCACGAGCCAAGCGGGTGATGCCGTCGACAACCAAACACACGTCCTTGCCATCTTCAACCATGCGCTTGGCCCGCTCAATCGTCATCTCCGCGATCGTGATCTGCTCATCGGTGGGCTGATCGAACGGAGACCCGATCACTTCACCGCGCTCCACCCAGCGAGTCATATCGGTGATGTCTTCGGGACGCTCGTCGACCAACAAGACAAGCAATTCCACATCGGTGTGGTTGATCTCTATCGAACGAACCAGCTGCTTGAGAACCGTCGTCTTGCCCGCTCTCGGCGCTGACGCGACCAGCGCCCTCTGACCCTTCCCCAGCGGAGTCAACAAATCGACTATCCGAGCCGTAGGGTCGTCGCTTTCTTGAGATCTCGTCAAAACCAGGCGTTCGTCAGGAAAAATTGGTACTTGCTCATCGAAAGCCACACGCTCAGTCGCAGCTTCGGGAGGGCCGCCGTTGACCGTCAATAGTTCCACCATCGCAGGGTTCTTCTCGTTGCGACCCGCAGGACGCGAAGTACCACTGAGATGGACGCCTTTGTCAAGGTTGTACTGCCGAACCATCTTCACCGGTACATAGGCGTCGTCCTTTGACGGAAGGGCGCCATCAACCCTCAGGAACCCGTATCCCTCTGGACGCAGTTCGAGATAGCCCGCAACCGGCACCACATCGCCGTTCCAGGGATCGTTCGTGTCCTTGTTGTTTTCTCGCTCCCGGCCCCTACGGCGTCGACGCCTGTTCCCGGGCTCCGCCTCTTGTCCTTGCGAACCGGGCTCACCGTCGTTTGCTGTTTTCGGTTCAGGAATTTTCGGCCGGGGTGCGGCCTGGGCGTCAACAGCCTCGTCGGCCTCACCAAGGGCCGCATCACCATCGGAATCGGCGGAATCGGCGGAATCGGCAGCTGACTCGGCTTCGGTCGCTGTTGGAACTTCGACGGCGTCGGTATCTCCGCCGCCTACCAACTCGAGTATCAGGTCAATAATTTCACCCTTGCGCGCGCGTGTCGGCGGCTTCTTGCCGAGCGTGCTGGCGATTTCGGTGAGTTCTTCGCGGTCTTTACGCTGAAGGGTAGACCGGCGCATCTCCGCGGTTTCCACGGATTCGTCTCCTCATGTTCGTGAGTGTCGCTGCATTCGGCATGTA
>JAKZTU010000090.1:0-10866 GCA_047516945.1 Acidimicrobiales bacterium | reverse complement strand
GAGTAGAGGTGTTCCTCAGCGATGTCATGCATCGGCCAGTCCGCAGCGACCCACAGCAAAAACACAGCGAGTACAAAACAGCGTTTCTGTCGTTTCGTCACGACGGTTTGCCCCGCAGGCACCACCATGGGGCCGATCTGGCGAACCGCGTAGTAGCCGAGAAAAACAATCCCCGCGATCAGCAACCAAACGGCGGGATGGGCTTCAAACTCCCAAGGCCCGTCCATTCAGATCACGCCCAGAACTCGAATGCCGCGAGCGCCGCGACATATACACCGACAGCCAGCGTCAATCCCCCGACAAACAGCTTGGCGAAGATCGGATTGTCGAATTTCAGATGCATGAACCAGGTTGCGACCAGCCAGAACTTGACGACCATCATCAGCAGCAGCGACGGGATCAGAAAACTGCCCCAGGAAAACCCCAAATCGAAGTAGGTGAGCACCTCGACCGCGGTGATGGCCCCGAGGATCAGCGCGATCTTGACGTAGGCCCAGTCTGATGGGTGATCATGCTCCGCGTGCTCGGCGTGCTCGACGTGCTCGGCGTGCTCGGCGTCAGCTGTGCCTTCGTGTCCGGAGGTGGTCGTGCTCATGCGTCTCTCCAAACTCTAGGCCGGAACCAGATATATGACAGTGAAGATAAAGATCCAGACAACGTCAACAAAGTGCCAGTAAAGACCTGCTACCTCTACGGTCTCGGCGTGCTCCGGCCGCAGCTTGCCCTGCCACGAAGCAACCACCAAAGACATCAACATAACGATGCCGAGACTGACGTGAACCCCGTGGAACCCGGTCAAGGCGTAGAACGCTGAACTAGCCGGATTGTTGGTGAAGCCGACACCCTCACGCAAGAAGCTGGTGAACTCATACACCTGACCGCCGATGAACACGCCGCCAAGCATGCTCGTCGCCAAAAGCCAAACACGCGCCCCGTAGTTATCACCCCGAGTAAGCGCCGCGAGAGCCAGCACCATCGTCAGCGAACTCATCAACAGCACGAACGAACTGATTGACGTGAACGGGATGTCGAAAACGTCGGTTGGGATCGCCCGGTTGTCTGGACCGCGACGGGTTTTGTAGAGCAGGTAGGTCGAAATCAGGCCACCGAAAAGAAGGCATTCCGAACCGAGGAAGACCCACATCGCCAACTTGGTGTTGGAGATTCCGGTTGAAGGCCCGTGATCGTCGTGCGCTTCTGGCGCAGCGGGTTCTGCGGTTGCGACTGCCATGATCACGCACCTCCTCTGTTATCGCCGGGCGTAGCCGGAGCCGCGGCAGAGCTAGCGCTACTAACGCCGGGCGCATCTGGAGCCGCGGCAGGGTCAGCGTCATCACCGTCACCGTTGTCGCCGGGCGCAGCCGGAGCCGCGGCAGCAGGGTCAGCGTCGTCAGCGTCGTCATCGTGGTGGTGGTCATGGGTCGCGTCGGGGTCATCAACAGGTTCAAGAGCCCAAGCGAAAATCCCCATGCCGACCAGCAGACCGCCAGGAACGCAAAGCCACAGGTTGAAGATCAGGCCATAGCCGATCAACGGCAGGCCCACAGCCAGTACCAGCGGCCAGAACGATGGCGCAGGCAGATGCACGCCCTTGGCCGAGCCGTCTTGGGCTGCTTCTTCAACCGTGGCGATCTGCACGACCTGCCCGTTGTCATCGAAACCGTATTTGCGGTGCCACCATTCGTCGAGACCCTGAACCGTGGGGACCTCATCAAAGTTGTGCTCCGGAGCCGGCGAAGGAATCATCCACTCAAGGGTCCGGGCATCCCAAGGATCGGGACCCGGAGGCGGCAAATCGGCTGCCTCACGTTTCGACTTCCAAATATTGTGGAACAAGACCAAAACTGAAACGGCAATGATGAACGAGCCGATGGTCGCCACCATGTTCCAGAACTCGAATCCAAACCCGGCCGAATAGGTGTCAATACGACGACTCATCCCCTGCAAACCGAGTATATGCATAGGCCCGAAAGTCAGGTTGAAGCCAATAAGCATCAACCAGAAGTGGATCTTGCCGCGGCGCTCGTTGAGCATGTAACCGAAAATCTTCGGCCACCAGAAATAGAGACCACCCATCAACCCGAGCACACCACCACCGAAAATCACATAGTGGAAATGAGCCACGATGTAGTAGGTGTCGGTCTGTTGAGTATCGGCCGGAGCCAAAGCGTGGGTAACTCCCGACAGCCCACCGATGGTGAACATCGCCACGGTTCCCACCGCGAAAAGCATTGCCGTTGTGAAACGGATCTGTCCGCCCCACATCGTGGCTAACCAGTTCAAGACCTTCACACCGGTCGGTACCGCGATGAACATTGTGGACAAAGAAAACGCCGCCACCGAGATCGGACCGATACCCGACACAAACATGTGATGCGCCCAAACACCCCATCCCATGAAGCCGATGGCGATACCCGAGAACACCATGAACGTGTAGCCGAACAGGGGTTTGCGGCTGAACGCGGGAATCACTTCAGACACGACTCCGAAGGCAGGCAAAATGATGATGTAGACCTCCGGGTGCCCGAATATCCAGAACAAGTGCTGCCATAACAACGGATCGGCACCCGCGTCGGGATTAAAGAAACTGGCGTCGAACAACCGATCAAACATCAATAAGAACAAAGCGACGGTGATAACCGGCAACGCGAACAGCAGCAAGAACTGGGTGATCAGCAGCATCCAGGTCATGACGGGCATACGGAACAAGTCCATTCCGGGTGCCCGCATGTTGAGACAGGTGACGATCAGGTTGATGGCCGAGACCAACGAGGCAATACCAACGATCAACAAGCCGATCGCATAGAAGTCAACGCCGTGGCTCGGCGAGAAAGTCACACCGCTGTTGGGCGAGTAACAGAACCAACCGCAGTCGGCACCGCCTCCACCAACGATCCAAGAACTGTTCAAGAAGATCGCCCCCGACAGCCAAATCCAATACGAGAGCGCGTTGAGCCGCGGGAACGCCACATCTCTGGCGCCGATCTGAAGTGGAATCAAGTAGTTCGAGAAAGCCGCTGCCAAGGGCATGATGAACAGGAACACCATGGTCACGCCATGCATGGTGAACACCTGGTTATAGACATCGGCCGACAGCACGCCGCCGTTGGGTACCGCCAACTGCAAGCGAATCAGCAGGGCTTGAATACCACCCACCACGAAGAAAACCATGGCGGACACGCCATACATGATCCCGATCTTCTTGTGATCGACGGTGCTCAACCAGTCCCGCCAGCCCCTGCCTCCTTGCGGCCGGGTAAGCACCCCGAGGGGCCGCTCCGCCAGGGCCTCGCGGCCGGATTCAAGTTCTAGAGGACCCTCGGTAATGGGCTTGTCTGTGATGGTCATCTCACTCCACCTCTGTCGCCAAAATCTGGGCAGCGGTCGGCTTGGGGCCGAGCGTGGCCAGCAAAGTGATTACATCGTCAATCTGTCGTTCGGACAGCCCCAGGTCGGGCATCCCGCGCGGTAGAGCACCCTCGGGGAGGTCATCCGCGTAGTTTTCTTTCACGTCGTTGGGGTTGCGGATCCAGGCAGCAAGATCGTCGTCGTTGAGCGAACCGTCCGGGTTGTAGATGTTGAACAAACCACCCGCAAACGTGGTGCGGCTCGCTAAGTGTGTGAGATCCGGGGCGGATCCAGAGAATGTCTCGGCCCCGTTGTAATCCTCTGTGTTGAGCCCTCTGATCAGGTGACAACTGGCGCAAAAGTTCGAGAACACCTCCATGCCGCGGTACTCAGCAGAGTCTTCGTCGGTCGGTAATGTTGCCGGAAGCATCTGGGCATCAATCCAATCCTGGAAGTCGCTCGGTGTCACAGCTACGGCCTGCATTCTCATCCGACTGTGCGAAAGCCCGCAGAACTCGGTGCACTGCCCGAAATAGACGCCCGGTTCGTCGGCTGACAACTTCCACGGCGTGTACTTCCCGGGCACGGCATCCTTCTTGCCGTTGAGCGCGGGGATCCAGTGTGAGTGGATGACGTCTCGCGAGGTGATGATCAGCTCAACTTCCTCGCCTGTCGGGATCACCATCTGGCCCGCGGTGACAATGTCGGCTTCAGGAAGGTTCCACGGGTCACCAAGGTCTGCGGTAGTGATGTCTTGGGTCAAGTAATAGCGGTACTCCCACCACCATTGCTGGCCCACCACGACCACCCTCGGCTCCCACGTCCCAACTTGACCATCAACCTGGACTTCAATGGCGTTGGCTTTGGTGCTGTTGACTGCCAGATGCGTAACCAAGGTGGCTACGGCAATGACAATCATGATCACGGCGGGGCCAAGCGTCCAACCGATTTCCAGCCTGTTGTTGTGCGAAATCTGGGTGGGGAACTCACCTTCGTAATCGTTGTCGGCCGGCACGCGATTCTTGATCGAAATCCACAAAATGGCACCGCACACGAGCACCAACACGACCCCGGCAACAATGAACACCGGAATCACCAAGTCGTTGATTTGGCGGGCGGTCTCGCTTTTGTTCTGAAAAGTATCGAGTTCCGCATCGCCGGCGCATCCAGCCAACACAAACGCGAGCCCCAGGATCAAACCCTCCGGCCAACGCCGACGCCGCGAACGAATGAGGTCACTCACCTTGGTGTCCCTCCACAGTATCGGTGCCGTTTTCGTCATCGGGGTGCACTTCATGGTGCTCGAAGTCTCGTTCACCGGTGACAGTCGCAACGATTCCGCCAGCGAGCACCGCCACAGCCATAACCAGGACCGAACCGGCCAGGATGTTCTTGTTGATCCGTCGTTTGCTAGCGAACAACACCGCGATACCGAGAATCAACACAGCCAGGACACCGGCAACCACCACCGACCCAAGTTTTGAGGTGGCCAACAAAATCCGGCTGGTAGCCAACACACCCAACGCCACGATCACCGCGCCCAAAGCCGGGATCTCGATAGGCGCCATCACCCGATTGCGTAGGACCCGATTGGCCTCGGGGTCACCCGTCGCCCTGTCCGCCCACCCGTCCATCAGCCACTCGACCGCTACCACACCGCAGATGATCAAACCGGTAACGAACACCGCTGTGTGCAGAACCAGACCGATCGCCATAGCGCCAACACCAAAGGCACCAACCACCGGCCAGAAGCTGGCAGTAACCAAACTGTTGGTCGGGATCTGCTCGACTCCCATGTAGTGGGCCTGCGCGGCGGGGTCGGCGTCCCGAAAGAACACGAGGAACAGCGCCACCGTCATAGCGGTGACGCCGAGCCCCAAGAGCAGCGAATAGCCGAGGTGTTCGCCTACGCTGCCCTTCCAGCCCATCGAGAGCGGCCCCAGATGGTTGCCACCCGTCGTGTATCCGTAGAACACCGCGCCGGTCGCCAATGCCATCCCGATCCCGAAGAAAAACTTGAAGCCCGTGGTGAACATCTGACCCTTACTTTGTGATGTAGATGAGGTAGTAGACGATTGCCCACATGAACACCACGGTGTTCCAGACCAGAGCCGCGGAAGACACCGCTTCTGCTCTTCGTGGGCCGAACTGGCCGGCTAGTGCACGCACAGTTGTAAGCGCAATAAATACGACCGCAGCGATCAAAAAGACGATGAAGGTTCCGTTGACGACAAAGAACAGGAATTGGGCGGTGTCCGCAGCCAAGGCAAACCCGGTGTCGTTGATAATGAACCACAGTTGATTGAAGATTGCTGCGCCAAAGAGACCCGTGAGAGCCAAAGCAACATAGGCATTGATGCGGTCATCGGCATTGATCGCCTGCACGGCCCACTGAACAGTGAACACCGACAGGATCAACGTCCAAAAAATGAAACCCGAGGGACCTAATTCAATGACACCTGCGGGGAACCACTCAACTCCTGCATCGCGAGCCGCGGCGCGTTCAAGAACGTAAATGCCGACCACACCACAGAAGAACATGAACGCAGCCGCGGTCCCAAACATGGTGCCCACCAACAGGGTGCGTGGGCGGGATACTTCGGGGGCTGGAAGCCCGGTGGTGGCAACCATCAGGCCTCCTCTCCATTCTCGCTCACAGTGTCTAGCAACGGAGCTTCAGAGACTACGCGCTCCGGTGGTTCTGAGAAGTTACCGGGTGGCGGGGGCGACGAGGTGGTCCATTCCAAGGTTTGACCACCATGAGGATTATCGGCGACTGCATCGTTCGACCTCATGGCCTTCGCCAGCGCCGCTAGCGCACCCAACACACCCAGCGCGATCAACACCGCCCCCACCGCGGCGACCACATTCATCAGCTCAATGAAGCCTTGGTTCGAAGGCTCAGCCATTAGCGGAGTAGAGCTACCCACCACTTGATACCCGAACGCGGGAGCCTCCAGGAACCCGCTCACAAAATCCGCTCCACCGAGCAGAACCGCACCAACGACTACATCCAATATGACCAGACGGCCCATCGAAACCGAGAGTTGCTTGCCGCCTATTTTTGGGGCCCAGAACCAGATACCGGCAATCCCGGCAGCAACCGCACTGAACAGCACCAGGTTCATCACTGCGCTAACGGTCGTCCGGCCACCCAGATCCCATGGTTGAATGACTCGCGCCAGCCCTGCGGTGGTGCCCGCCAGAAGCAACAAAGCCGCGCCGATAGCACCAACGCCATGGACCGACAAGAGTTCTGTGATCACGCCCCCGCCGCCAGCGCTGGTGTCCGAATCTGAAGCACCCGCAGACCCGCTCTTGGCGATTGTGTCAGCGGCACCCCCGATAGAGCCCAACACAGGAAGAAACGCAAAAAGTCCGAAGAGAATAAAGACGAACTTCTCGTCGTAGTTGTCGCCCTGGAACCAAGGCTGGCTCCAACCGCCCACCGACAACAAACCAAAGAGACCGATCAGAACGACAGCGGCCGCGTGCTGTGCATGGCGGCGCCTCGCAACAACGGGTGCAATCGTGCCCAGCACACCCAACACCGGGATCGCGAAGGCGTAAATCTGCGGCTGTTCAACGAGCCAGCCAAGCTGCGCGTAGATCGCGTTCGACCCCTCGGCGATGCCGAACGTTCCGGGTCCGCCGCGAAGGTCAAAATAGACGACGGCGAGATTGCCGATCGCGACCGGCAAGGTCAACAACCAAACACTGGTCGCGACCAGCATCGACCAGGCAAACAACGGAACTCGCAGCAAGTTCATGCCCGGTGTGCGCAGCGACACAACCGTCGTGGCAATACAGACCGAAGCCACCAGCAACGAGACAATCACCAACCCGGTGCCGACCAAGGTCAAAGCGATGGCATCTCGTTCGGTGCCCGTGATGCCATCCAACGCCCCCCAACCGCCGCCGGACACAACCGAGACAAACGTGATCCCCGCACCGATCATGAACAACCAAGCCGCACCATGAGCCGCGCGCGGAAAAGCGACATTTGTTGCACCGACCTGCATCGGTACTACCACCGTGGCAAGTCCCACAAACAACGGAGCTACCACCAACAGCACCAAACCGAAGCGGTAGAGGCTGAAGTACTGGAAGTAGCTGTTGACCCCACCGAAGATGTCATCGGGCGACGAATTGCTGTTTTCGATGGCGAGGACAACGCCGATGAGGGTGGCCGCCAGCAACCCGAGCAAGCCGGACCGAAGCCACAAGCGACCAATGCGCTTGTGGTCAGTGGTGGTGAGGGTATCAAAGAGGCCGACAACTCGGGGCGAGGTTGCCGCCAGCGCGGTGTTCGCAGCTGGTGGTGAATCGGTCATCGTCATGTTGGCAAATGTCCTCCGAGCGCCCCCGGCGCACAGCACCGCGCACGTGTGTTTGCTAATACCTGAGTTGCGTTACCAGCCGATGAGCCTACAGGTACGCGGGCACCAGAATAGAAACCCGGCGGAAGGTGTTTGTCAGACCCCACTGCGAATCACCTCGTCAACTGCCATCGCCGAGAACAACAACGTGACATAAGTGATAGACCACCCGAAAAGCCGCATGGCCCGCTGCGGCTCAGGTTTACGAAAAACTCTGATCGCCAGCCCCGAAAAAACGGCTCCGAGCACCACCGCAGAGCACAGGTAGAGCCAGCCCATATTGGCTACGGGAGCAAAAACCAAGGTGAGACCCCAGAGCAGCAGCGTGTAGAGCAAAATCCTGCTTGCGGTCTTCTTGAGGCTCACGACAACAGGCAACATCGGCACGTCCGCAGCCGCGTAATCCTCCTTGTAGCGGATCGCCAATGCCCAAAAATGGGGAGGCGTCCAAACAAAGATGATCGCAAAGAGCACCAAAGGCGGCCAGTCAAGCTGGTTGGTGACCGCCGACCAGCCGACCAGAACCGGTACTGCCCCAGCGGCCCCGCCAATAACGATGTTGCTCTTCGATGTTCGCTTCAACCACAGTGAGTAGACGAAGACGTAAAAAAGGGTGGCCGAAACGGCCAGAACAGCCGACAACAAGTTGACGAATCCCCAAAGCCACCCGAACGCGCTTATCTCCAGCACGAACGCAAAAACCAGAGCTTGGCGCGGGGAGACTTCGCCCGTCACAAGCGGGCGACCTTTGGTGCGTTCCATAAGGCCATCGATATCGCGATCAATGTACATGTTGAAGGTGTTCGCCCCGCCCGCAGCCAGCGTGCCACCGAGCACGGTGGCAACGATCAACCAAAGTGAGGGAATTCCAGAATCGGCCACGACCATGGTGGGCACCGTGGTAATGAGCAGAAGCTCGATAATCCGCGGCTTGGTCAACGCCACGAAGGCGGCGACACGAGACCGAGATCGGACCTCTGTTACTTCACTCACGTCGGTCAGGCTACGCCCCCAAAACCAAGACCACGCCACCCGGGTTGAAGCGGCCCGCCCGTGGCTTCTGAACAAAGCGAACAAGAGCGGCTAGCAACGCCCTACCCTTTGATTGTGTCCTCATTTTCGGCGTCGCTGCGAGCGGTTACTTTCGGGCCGGTCAGCCCCGCGCGCTACTTGAGTTGGACCCGCGGCGCGCTGTGGTCACTGACCGTAATCGTGGTGTCGGGCGGAGCGGTTCGCTTGACCGGATCGGGGCTTGGTTGCTCCGACTGGCCCAATTGCGAAGAAGACCAATTTGTGGCTGACCTTGAGTACCACGCCTTGATCGAATTCGTGAACCGCCTCTTCACCGGTGTCGTCGCGGCGGCCGTGATCTTGGCTGTGCTCGGGTCTCTGCGACGCTCGCCTCGGCGAGGGGATCTGACGGTCTGGTCGTGGGGACTCGTGGCCGGTGTGGCAGCCCAGATCGTGTTGGGTGCGGTGCTCGTCAAGACCGAACTCGACCCCAGGTTTACGATGGGACACTTCCTATTGAGCATGGTGCTGTTGGCCAACGCCGTCGTGCTCGTTGAGTTAGCGGGGCGTGAGGACAGCGCGGCGCGCCGTTTACCAGGGTCGTTTACCCCAGCCGCGCGCATGATCTCTGTAGTCGGTGCAATTCTGCTGGTCAGCGGCACAATCGTCACCGGATCAGGACCCCACAGCGGGAGCGACGAGGTAGAAGTCGCGCAGCGTCTGCCGTTCCTCGTACGCGAAGTGACCCGTATTCACAGCATCATCGCGCTGGTGTTGCTGGGTGGGGTTGTGTGGCTCATCCGCTCCGCTCACCGCCAACAGCAACCGGAGATCCGCTGGCGCGCCACGGTCGCTGCCAGCCTGCTGATAGCCCAGGGTGTTATTGGCTACTGGCAATACTTCGCTGGTGTTCCCGTGCTGCTCGTCGGGGTCCACATCGGAGGGGCCTCTTTGAGCTGGATCGCTATCGTCCGGCTGCAGCTGTCGACAACTGTCGACACCGCGGTTCTCGTCAATCGGGCTAAATCGAGAGAACTCGTGACATGACGGCCCCAGTGATGGTCCCCGAGACAAAGATCGACGAATCGGTCGAATATGCGCGGCCCTGGAAGGTTCTGGTCTGGGACGACCCGATCAACCTGATGACGTACGTAGCATTCGTGTTTCGGAAATTGTTCGGCTACTCCACCGAGAAAGCCCACCGATTGATGATGGAAGTCCACATCGAAGGCAAGGCTGTGGTGTCTTCGGGAACCGGAGAAAAAGCCGAGTTCGATGTCGTTAGGCTTCACGAACACGGCCTTTGGGCGACCATGGAGAAAGACGAATGAGCCGTTTTCGTTACGACGGTGATGCCGTCATCGTGGAACTTCCTACCGGAGAACGCGAAGTGCTTTCCCAGGTGCTGTCGGATCTCCGCGACTTGTTGATCGGTGGCGGTGACGACACCTTGAGGCGACTGAAGCCACCCGCTCATCCGGACAACGCCGAAGCCGAAACCTCCTACCGAGAACTCGTCGACGACGATCTTCTCCGCAGCCGCCTTGAAGCCATCGAGACAGTCGAGTCGACACTTTCAGGAGCTGAACTCGACACATCAGGTGTCGCAGCTTGGATGCAGAGCCTGAACAGTCTCCGTCTCGTGCTGGGTGAGCAACTCACTCTCGCTGGTGTCGATCTTGTTGATGACGCGATGCCCGATACCGCCTCGGCCGCCCTCTACGAATGGACCGGCTGGCTCCTCGAACAACTCATCGCCGCCGCCAGCGAACATCCCGAACTGTAGGTCTGCTGCTGGACCGGCTGCTAGATGTCGGTGCAGTACCAGAAGCCGCCGGCCGTGCCGGGTCCGGTGTGCGCGGCGATTGACGGCCCCAGGCGGTAGCGAACCATCTCCACCCCAACAGAGGTAGCCCGCAACCTGGACTCAATACCTTCGGTGAACACCAGAGTGGCCGGATCAGCTAGGCACACGCCGGCCCGTATCGGTCGCCCTTGCGCCAAAAAGCACTCGACCATCTGATCGCACAACTCATCGACGCTGTGCCCTAGCGCAACAACCTCAAGATCGCTTCCGTATCCCGAGAGGACTGCGACCCCTTCGCGTTCGCTTTGTTCGCTGTCGGGC
>JAKZTU010000089.1:0-3644 GCA_047516945.1 Acidimicrobiales bacterium | reverse complement strand
AGAACATCAACTCGATACGGTCGCTCGGTCGTGCTATTGAGCATGAGGCGCTGCGCCATATCGATCTCTGGAGCACTGCTACTGGACCGCAGCAACAGACACGCCACTGGGATGAAGACGCCGGTCGCACAATCCCGGGCCGATCGAAGGAGGATGCCGACGATTACCGGTATTTCCAGGAACCGGACCTAGCCCCCCTGGACCCGACGCCGGCCACGATCGCCGCGATCGACGAGGCAATGCCACCCTTGCCAGCGGCTCGCAGAGCCGCTCTCCGAGCGGCGACAGGTGCTGACATCGACGCTGCACGCCTTTTGGTTGAGCGCGGTCAAGATGATTTGGCGATGGCTGCTGTTGCGGCGGGCGCGGACGGCACCAAGGCGGTCACTCGACTGGTCAATGACTTAGCTGTCGATGATTGGTCCAAGGTTGATGCCGAGTCTTTCGCGACGCTTGTCCAGATGGAGTCGAGCGGTGAGCTATCTGCGAGTCAGGCCAAGCAGGTGCTTGGTGATCTCGTTGAGCGAGGGGGAGATCCTGCTGCTCACGCCGCGGCGCGAGGGTTTGAGGCTATGGACGCGACCGAACTTGAGTCGCTGCTCGACGGGTTGATCGCCGCCAACCCCGATGAATGGTCGCGTTATAGCGGCGGAGATGAAGGGGATCGCAAGAAGATGCAGGGGTTCTTTACGGGCCAGATCATGAAAGCCACGCGTGGTCAAGCTGATGGCAAAGTGGTTGCTCAGCTCCTGGCTCAGAAATCTGAGGGCTAGCGGTTCGCTCCCGTAACTTGCCATTTGGGGGTGCGAAAGCGGGCCAAGAGCATGATGGCGCGGGACAGGAGCCATGCCATGACGCAAAACCAAAGCCAGCCGATGCCTGCGCCAGTCGCCAACACGACAAGGCCTCCACCGACAAGCACCACCGCGGAAATCCACATGGTGACGGCCAAGAAGCGGAGATTGCCTGCACCGATGAGGATGCCGTCGAGAGCGAAGACGACGCCAGCGAGTGGCTGCTGGAGTGCAACATGGATGAGAAGAAAGGCGGTGAGGCTCAAAACGGCTGCATCTGCGGTGAAGAGATAACCGAGCAGAGGCGATAAGAGTCCGACGATGCAACCGAGGCCAACCCCGCACCAAAACCCCCACTGGATCATTCTTCGTCCCAACGAACGCGCCCGGGCCGCGTCTCCACTTCCCAAGGTCATGCCGATCATGGCTTGGGCGGCGATAGCTACCGAATCGAGGGTCAGAGCAAGAAGATTCCAGATCTCGAAGGCGATTTGATGTGCGGCGAGATCGTCGATGCCGATCCGTGCAGCCACCGCGAGCGTGATGGTGAGGCTCCCCCGTAGTGCTGCGGTGCGAATAAACAAGTCGAGTCCGTCGCTGGCTACCCGGGTGATCACCTTCAGGTCAGGTCGGAAATTAACCCCGTGCTCTCGTACAGCGTGGCGGATCCAGGCGACGAACACGGCAGCGGCGATCCATTGTGCCACGACCGTCGACAGAGCGGAAGCCCCGATTCCCTGGTCGAAACCGTATATCAGTACAAGTTCCAAGACGAGGTTGACAACGGCAGTGCCGAGAGCCACGTAGAGCGGTCGCTTCGTGTCCTGCAAACCTCGCAGGTACCCGACCCCGGCGAGAGTTATAAGCATTGCAGGCACGCCCAACAACGAGATCCGAAAGTAGACCTCGGCATGGTTGCCGACATCGCCCTTGCCGCCCATCAGCGAGATCAGATCACTGCCGAAGGCGACCCCGAGCACAGCTAGCAATATCCCGATGAGCGCGGCGAGCCAGATACTTTGCACTGCGTGGTGCGCGGCGCGACGCATTTCTTTGGCTCCCAGCAGCCTGGCCACGGTCGCAGTGGTGCCGTAAGCCAGGAAAATAAAGACCGAATATCCGATCAACAGTAGAGACGAGGCGACGGCGAGACCGCCAAGCTGTGGTGTCCCGAGGCGCCCTACCACGGCGGTATCGGCCAGAATATAAAGCGGTTCGGCAACTAGAGCCGCCAACGCCGGTACCGCGAGGCGTAGGATTTCCCGATCTTCGCGGGTCCAGCGGACACGAAAACGAAGGACGGACGACATGGGAGCGAATGCTACGGCTGCCGGTGAGTGGATTTTCCCTGCGGCAGGTTGTCATGACACGACTGGTCGTCTCGCGGCGTGAGTGCAGTAACGACCGAGCAGGCCGAACGGCCTAAGTTTGGTTACATCCCGACGTTCGACGGGATGCGCGGATTCTGGGTTGTTCTCGGACCGCTGCTCTATCACGCCCGTCCTGAGAGCATTCAGGGTGGACCTGAGATAGTCCCGGGCGGCATCCTCAGCCTCGACCTGTTCTTTGTTTTGTCGAGTTACCTGATTGTCAGCATTGCTCTGCGGGAGTGGGATGCCAACGGCCGTATCGACTTGGTCGCTTATGCGGGACGCCGGGTACGGCGACTCTTCCCCGCTCTTTTCTTGGTCCTCGCTTTTCTTTCCATCTACCTGGCTGTTGTCGACGACCCAGATCTAGTTGATCGGTGGACAGGCGCGATCATTTCCGCTCTCGCGTATTGCGCCAACTGGCATGAGATCGTGGCGGGGGTCTCATATTTTGAGCAGTTCCTTACACCTTCACCCTTGAAACATGTTTGGTCGTTTTCGATTGAGGAGCAGTTCTATCTCTTTGCGCCGTTGTTTCTGATCGTGGGCCTGCGCTGGGGTGGCCGTAGAGGACGCGAGATCTTGTTGGCCCTGTCGGTGTTGGGAGTGCTTGGTTCGGCGTGGTGGATGAGCCGCGTGCATGTGGTGGGGGAGGATCCATCGCGGGCCTACTACGGAACCGATACTCGTGCCCAAGCGCTGTTTGTGGGTATTACGATGGCGCTTGCGGTCCATTTGTACGGCCAGCCAAGCACGGAGCGGGGTAAGAAGTTTTTGGCTCTTGTCGCTTATCCGGCTACGGCTTTCCATCTTTGGGCCGTGTTGGCGGTCAGTGAGCGTGACGCATGGATGTTTGAGAACGGCGGGTTCTTGTTGGTTGCGGTGGCTTCGGGAGCAGCGCTGTTGGGTTTGTCTCAGGAGGCACCGTGGAGTCCGCTCTACCGGTTCTTTGCGTGGTTGCCGGTTCGTTATGTGGGGCGGATTTCCTACGGTCTCTACCTTTACCACTGGCCGATCTACCTGTTGGTCGACTCCGAGCGAGCGGGGAGTTTGTTCGGCGTCGAACGATTGACCGGCTGGTCTCTGCTGGCTTTGCATTTGACCCTGACCTTGGTCGTGTCGGTTCTCTCATTTCATTTGATTGAGCAACCGTTTGTGAAGCGAAAGTGGCCCTTCACGTTGAAGGGTCTCCGGCCCTCGATGGCTGCGTTCGCCGGGGCGGCCGCAGTGGTGGTGATTCTGTCTGGTCTGTTGGTGGCACATACCCGGCGCCCGCCTGAAATCCGACAGATCCTTGTGCCCTCTGCCGCGGCGTCTTCGCCTGATCAAGGCACCGAGGTTGAAGAAACAGAGGTTGGGAGCACAGAACTTGACGACGAACCAGCAGAGTCCGAACACGCTGAGAATGATTCAAGCAACGGCGATGTGGACAGTGTTGTGCCTGAGACGGAAGCAGTTGCGGAGACTGACGACGAACCGC
>JAKZTU010000088.1:0-9856 GCA_047516945.1 Acidimicrobiales bacterium | reverse complement strand
CTAGTAGTCAGCCGGTTCGTAGAGGACCATCTCGACCCCGCCCGGTAGAACCATGACGATCACGACACCCCAACCCATGTCGCGCGGTTCGCCCCGGAATTCGACTCCCTTGGCCCGCAATTCCTCGATCGTCGCTTCGAGGTCGTCACACATGAACGACACCTCGTGCGTGGCGCGATCGCCGGGGTGAATGTCCAGCTCCGGTGGACCGGCGTGAGGCTCCATCGTCGTTTCGGGAAGACCGAAGATCATAAAGCCACCATCTTCGGCCACGATCGAGAGTTCCAACGCGTCGCGCATCACCGCACGGAAGGCGTCAATCTCGGACGTGTAGAACAGGGTGTGGGCTCCGGTAATGGCCATAGTCAGCTCGCATTTCTCGCGATGTCCAGCGGTAGTAGGGGTCATTCGTAGTGGCAAATAACTGTATATATCTCAGCCGTAATACCTCGTTCAGCCGAGCACCTCGAGCGTGTACCGCACGACGGCTTCGACCTCGCTTTCGCTGAGCTTCCCGGAGAACGCCGGCATGCCACCTTTGCCGTCGAGGATCAGCTGTCCCATATCGGCTGGATCCGAGAACGCTTCGGTCACCTTGCCGTCACTCAGCTTCGGTCCGCTGTCGCCGCCACCATCGTTGCCATGGCAACGGGCGCAGCTTTGCGACCATACATCGCGACCAACTACGAGCTCAGGGTCAGGCTCTCCGTCGGGGCCGAGAGGAACCTCCACAGAGTCGGCGGAGCATCCGACGAACAAAGCCGTCCCTGCGATCAGAATCCACAGAAAACGACTCATCGGCATTCCGCTATGCGCGACCCTTGAGGCCCAGCAAGCTGCGAGCCTCATCCGGCGTGGCGATCTCGTGATGCAGGAGTTCAGCCAGAGCCCGGATGCGTCGTACCTGATCAGCATTCGACTCGGCGAGCGTGCCGGGTCCGTCCCAGAGGGAGTCCTCAAGACCCACCCGAACGTGTGATCCAAGGGTGAGTCCCATGGTCGTGAGTCTTATCTGATGAGCGCCCGCGCCGAGCACCGACCATGCCCAGTCGGAACCAAAGAGGCGCTGAGCCGTTCGCCGCATGTGCATCAGGTCTTCGGGATCGGGTCCGATTCCTCCCAGGATCCCCATCACGGTCTGCACGAACAGCGGAGGTTCAACAAGACCCCGTTCCAGGAAGTGGGCCAGATTGTAGAGGTGTGACACGTCGTAGCATTCGAATTCGAAACGCGTCCCCATGTCCCTGCAGGTTGAGAGAATTCGTTCGATGTCGGCAAATGTGTTCTTGAACACGAGGTCACGACTGTTCCCAAGATGCTCGCGCTCCCACGAGTGTTTGAACTCGGGGTACCTGTCCAGCATGGGAAAGAGCCCAAAGTTCATCGATCCCATATTCAGCGACGCGATCTCGGGCGCGAACTTCATCACAGGTTGCAGTCTCTCGTCGAGCGACATGTGGGGGCTCCCGCCCGTCGTGATGTTCACCACCACGTCACTGGCCGCGGAGATGACAGGCAGAAATTCGGCGAACACTGCCGGGTCCTGAGTCGGCTTTCCGGTTGTGGCGTCGCGCGCATGAAGATGAACGATCGCCGCTCCCGCTGCAACCGCCTGGATCGCGGCTTCTGCTATCTCTTCGGGGGTCACCGGTAGATGGGGCGACATCGACGGAGTGTGGATCGAACCGGTCGGGGCACAAGTGATGATCACGTTGGTCATGTCGAGGTCTCACTCAGACGAAGTTTGGGCAGCACATCACTGGCGAGCCGGCCGAGTTGCTCCTCGATCTGCTGGTAGCTGTCACCAGGCATACCCGGGAACAGCAGCAGGTTCTCGAGGCCGATGTGCTCGTCGTACCAGGCGATCTGTTCTGCCACGTCCTCGGCTGTGCCGACCGCGAAGATCTTCTGATCAAGCGTCTCCTCAAGGGTAGGCACCAGCCCCATGGGCGCCGGTTTGCCGTCGGCACCCATGTAGCCCTTACTCCATCCATAGGGTCCGAGGAACTTCCAGAACTCGTCGTGGCCGGGGCGGATCGCCTCGATCGCCTTCTCCCGGGTGTCCTCAACCCGGGTGCACAAAACCAGCATGCGGTTCTCGCCACGCGCCAGGGTGCGACCGTGGGTCTCCTCGTAGATCTCCCGATAGCGCTCCCAAAACATCTTGAGGAAGCTGGGGTTCAGGTTCCACCAGACGCCACCCCAGCCCCACTTGGGAACCAGTTCGAGTGTCGGCGGTGAAGTGATCGCCTGCCAGGTCTCGTATGGATACAGCGGTCGTGGCACTAGCGTGAGTTCCTCGACCTCACCACCCCGGTCGGGGATCCCCGGCGGCGGGAAGTCGTAGTGCTTACCGTGGAACGAGAAGGTCTCCTGCTCAAGCGCCATATTGATGACCTGCATCGCCTCCTCGAACTGTTCGCGATTCAGCTGATCGGCCGTGGCCTTGTCAGGGTTGTCGAAGCTGCCAATCTTGGAGCCCAGCGGTTCGGATTCACGCGGAACGGTGCCCCGTCCCACTCCGAGAATCGCCCGGCCCCCCGAGATGTTGTGGAGAGTGGCGAAGTCCTCAGCCAGCCTTAGTGGATGCCACTGTGGGACGACGTTGAACGCCATCCCGATCTTGATCCGTTTGGTTCTCTCGGCGAGGATCGCCCCAATCAGGATTCCGTTGGGGATCACCTCGTATCCCTCGTACTGGAAGTGATGCTCGGCAAGCCAGTAGGAGTCGAAGCCGAGTTGTTCGGACACGACTCCCATGTCGATGACCCGTTCTGTGGTCTCCCAGATCTTTTGGCTGTCGTAGCGACGATCAGTCGGTGCTGGCGGGCCGGATCCGGCGTCATCCATCTCGACGCCCCCGAAAAGAAAGATACCCGTTCGCATACTTAAACCTTACAACTTTAACTATACCTATACAAGACGCTTGACGCCACACCTCTCCCCTACCGAGTTCTTTCAGGGCGTGTAATGAACGACTGTCCGCTGATCGGCCGAGGCCACAAGCACTCCGCGGTGGTAGACGCGACGAGACATCGGTTCGTCGGCGATGGCCGCTCGTGGCGACTCGGTGTCAATGACCAGCAGGTCGGCCAAAGACCCGATCTCAACGTTCAGCCGAGGCAAGCCGATCCCTTCCCGCGCGGCGTTGCTGACCATCTCGTAAGCGTCGTCGGGGGTCTGATGACCCGCCATTACCAACAGCGCCGCCGTCTCAAGCGGATCGCTGCGGCCGACGGGATTAAACGGATCTTGCACGTTGTCCGCACCAGCGGCGACGAGTACTCCCGCTTGTTGGAGCGCGTGCACAGCGGTGAGGCCCCGAGGTGTGGCAGTCAAATGTTCCCGGCCCTGAAGGAACAGATTCGTCTGGGGAAGGCAGAACACGCTCACGCCAGCCTCGGCGACCTCCTTGGCGACCTCAGCCTGGACCTCGGGGGTCTGCATTCCGAGGCTCACGCAGTGGCTGGCCGCGACCGGGTGCTCGAATCCGCGGTCCTGCACTTGACGGGCAAGGTCACGCAGCGTCAAAACTGCGGGGTCGAGCGTCTCGTCGACGTGTAAGTCGATCCCGAGGCCCGCCTCAGTCGCCACACCGATGGCATTCTCGATGAGGCCGGACCCATCGGGATCGAGGTGCGGGCACCCCCCGATCAGGTCCACGCCGGCCTCAACGGCCGCCACCAACGCGGCTCGATTACTGGCACCCTCGGTCCCGGTCATCGGCGAGATCGTGAGCGCCACGAGTTGGATGTCGATCAGCCCCTCAAAGTGCGACTTTGCTTCCTGCAGTGCCACCACCCGGTCAACGCCAAAGTTGCCGCCGACGGCCACGTGACTTCGGACGGACGTGACACCGTGGACCAGCAGCAACTCGATCGCTTGGACAGCTCGCGCAACAATGCCGTCGTGGGTGATCTTGCCGGCCGCTGCGGCCGCGTCGCCCGCCTCGAACGCCCCCTGCAAATCGCCCCGGAGGTTCGGCACCGTCTCGGCGATCAACGCATTGTCGAGATGGGCGTGAGGCTCGGCCAACGCAGGTAGCACGAGCCAGCCGCCCAAGTCGTCGACTGGCACGTCGCCTGGTGCCGTACGCGTGTCGTACACTCCACTGATCAACCCGTCGGTTATCTCGATATCGACCCGCCGACCGTCTACAAGACGGCCGTCACGCAACACTCGCGACATCGCTGTGATCACCGTCCACTGAGTTCGACCCCGAGCTTTTCGACCTCTGTCGTTGAGGCTGGGCCTTGCATGTTAAAGATAACTTGATCGACGCCTGCCTCGCCAAACGCTGCAGCTTCGTCGCCGAGTCGTGAAGGGTCGGCCCCGGGTTCCCAACCGACGTGCACGGTGCGGAAGATCTCCGAAGGGTCGCGTCCGAGCGCCTCACAATGCCCGACGAGAGCCTCGTTGGTATCCTGCCACGCCGATACCGACCGGAACCCGCCGTCCCACTTCTGAGCCCACTTCGCGACGACTGCGAGGGTGCGGGTTCTTCCTCCTCCTCCGATCAACACCGGTGGATGAGGACGCTGTATCCCCTTGGGCTCGCAGCGGGCATCAGTGATTTTGTAATACTGCCCATCGAAATCGGTGACCTCCTGCGACAGCAGCCGGACGATCACCTCGACGCCTTCCTCGAAGCGATCGAGACGTTCAGTCACCGTGCCGAGCTCGATGCCATAGGCAGCGGATTCCTCGACGTGCCAGCCAGCACCCAGTCCAAGATCGAGACGGCCCTCGGAGATGATGTCGAGCGTTGCGGCCATCTTCGCGGTGACGCCAGGGTGCCGGTAGTGCATCGCGTTCACCATGCACCCAATGCGGATCCGGGACGTCGCCTGGGCAAGCGCGGCAAGCATCGTCCAACTCTCCAAGCAGGGACCGTACGAGTCACCGCTCCCCGGGTACATGGCGCCACCTAGCGAGTAGAAGTGATCGAAGTTCCAGGCTTGGGCGTACGCCTCACACTCGTCTGTGACTCGCCAAACATCAAGAAATTCGTGCCATGTGGCGTGGTGGGGTGGAGTCTTGATTGCGTACTCGACCATGTTGTGATCCCCTCAACTCCCCTCAGCGATGAGGTCGTCAGACCGCAGGATAGTTTGTTGGTTGAAAACTTTGATTGTTATCAAGTAGCGTACTGAGATGCCACACGGACCTGCAAGCGGTGGTCCTACAGAGGACGAAGATTGGTTGCCTATCGACTTGGCAGGATCCCGATCTTCGGGCGGAACGCTCCTCAAGGACCTATGGACCGGAACTGTTCCCTACGCTTTCTTCCCCGGCTTTCTCGACGAATCGGAGTGCTCCGCAGTAGTCAAAGCCCTGGAGCGAGCACCGATGAATACCTTCAAGTCTGGCGACGCATACGTTTCAACGCTCGGCGTATACCTGCCGGACTCCGTGGACGATCCAGATGCATACTTCGCCAATGCCGCCGAACTCGAGCCGGCCATCGCGTCCGTGCTCAAGCTCGAAGGGGGCGATGTGCGCGACAGGATCCGTCTCATGTTCGAGTCACACCTGAACCGCCCCGTCGTTGCCGCGACCAACCCAGACGGCCGAGAGTACGGACAGGGAAGCCTCCGCATACACGGGACCGGCGCAGGATCCTCGGTTCACCGCGATGTCGCAGCGGTGGATGCAGCCGGATGGAACGTGGCCTCCTTGGATGCGCAGTTCTCCGCGGTACTGATGCTTCAACCCCCTGAAGCCGGGGGAGAACTGGTTGTGTACCGACAGAGATGGCAGCCCAGCGACGATGCGGAGTTCAAAAACAAGGGAGCCAAGGGCTGGGACCCGCGAGTAGTAGAAGGGGCTCAGTTTGCGTCCTACTCAGCCGCGGTCGGAGACCTCTATGTGTTCAATCCAACGCAATATCACGAAGTGCCTGCGACATCAGGAGATTCCGGTCGTGTCAGCATGCAGTTCTTCATGGCCTTCGACCTCGATGGCAACGGTCCAGTCGTTACGCTCTCTTGAGGATGGATCGACTCCTACGCAACGGCCGACTACCAGACGGCAACCTGGTCGATATCGAGATAACCGACGGCATGATCAACGCGGTGCGTGACTCGTCGGCACCATCTGATGACGCCGCTGTCGACGACTTGAGGGGTTGGCTGGTGCTACCTGCGTTGGCTGAACCTCACGCCCATCTCGACAAGGCACTGACCGCTGAGTTGGTCCCGAACCCCCGTGGCGATCTCGACAGTGGCTACGAGGCCTGGACCACCGCACTGCAAGCCGGGAAGTTCACCCACGAAGGCATGGTCGCGAGAGCGATCCAGGCCATCGAGTTGCTGCTGGTCCACGGCGTCACCGCGATACGCAGTCACGTGAACGTCGGCGGCGACTTCGGTATCCGGAATGTGCTGGCGATGCAGGAAGCCAGAGCGCACTTCGCGGGACTTGTCGATATTCAACTCGTCGCGCTCACCCTCACCCCCACCACCGGTACAGACGGTGCCGCCAACCGGGCTGCGCTGGCCGACGCCATCGAAGTGGGCGCCGACCTCGTCGGCGGCTCTCCCAACTTCGATCCGGACCCTGCCGGCTTCATCAGCAACGCGCTGGACGCGGCTACCGACGCCGGGGTCGGGGTCGATCTCCACATCGACGAAACGCTCGACCCCTCATCGCTCGACGTTCGCGAACTCGCTCGCCAGGTGAAGGAGCGCTGCTTCGAACACGGCGTAGCGGCCAGCCATTGCGTGAGCCTCGGAATGCAGACCCCGCAGACCCAGGCTGAAGTGGCCAAGGAAATCGCCGAAGCTGGGATCACGGTGTTCCCGCTTCCCCAAACCAACCTTTATCTTCAGGGCCGCGATCACCCATCGGGCACCCCCCGCGGCCTGACTGCGCTTCGCGCCCTACGCGACGCCGGGGTGGCGGTCGCGGCCGGCGCCGACAACGTGCAGGACATCTACAACCAGGTTGGCCGAAGCGATCCCTTGGAAACCGCCGCTCTGTTGGTGATGGCCGGCCATCAGTTCCCCGATGACGCCTACCGGATGGTCAGCAACGACGCTCGCGAGGGCATCGGCCTGCCGAGAATCGACATCGCCTCGGGCGCGCCCGCCGATCTGCTGGTGATCGACGCCGCGTCGCGCCGCGAGGCCATTGCCGACGCACCGATGTCGCGACGCGTCTACCACCGCGGTGAACTCGTGGCGTCGGCCGATCAGAGCACTCAGATCCTTCGACCCGACTGACCGACCGGTTACGCACTCAATTCAGTGAGGGATGTCGAGATCAACGTCGCTCGAGTACATCGCCACGATCTTCTGATCAGTCTCCCAGGCACCCGCAGCCCCCGCCCGGTTCCCATCGAGGCGAACGAGCAGATCCTGGGCTAGCGCATCGGCATTGTCCTGCTTGACTGTGTCGACTTCGCCAGCCTGTATGGCGGCGAGGGCCGATTCGACGCCGAGCCGGCAAGCATGGCCTGCGGACACGAGATCGGGCTCGGTGGTACCCCCAAGTACAAATCCGCAAAAAGCCGCGTAGACGTACAAAGGCTCCACAAACTTGAGCAGCGCGATGCGGTCCCCGTCGACAACATCAGCACTGGTCACCGGGGTTTCATCGAAGCTGGCCCGGCCCTGGCTCAGATCGGCCAGAAAGTCTCGCGGTTTCGGTTCGATGGTCAGGCCAGGTCGATCACGATCCATGACAAAGTACGTTGCCTCTGGTCCTGTTCCGACCCTGACCACAAGTTGGCCCACGCTTCTTGCCGCGGCAATCCAAGCTTTGTTCCCCGAGAGCGTTCCGGCCGAAGGTAGCCCAGTGAGGCGGACGCCGGGCAACGGGGGGTCGTTCTCACGGTCCTCGGTCGCCGCGTAGGAGACCCATGACCGCAGCGTCGCCGAGGGGAACACATCTCGGCATGCGGCCTGATAACCAGCGACGAACACCCATGCCACCCGGTCCGCGATCAAACCGCCGCCGATGGCCATGGCAAGCAGATCAGGATCCCGGGGAAGCGCGTGTTCAACCCATGCGTCGTGGTACGCGGCCTCCGACACGGCCTCGACTCGCGCCAGCCCGCCATCGACGAGGGACTCGTAGACCTCGCTGTGGGTCATGTGTTTCGGATCCCTTCGGGTTTCCTCATCGCAGAATGATCGTTTCGCTACCGGTTGCGTAGCCGCGACTGTCGTCGCCTCATCGAGTTGATCCGCTGACCGACCGGACCTTTCAGGTCGTGCTCCACAACATCGGCGGTATTGCGTCCCGGGGCTCCCACAACCCCCGATCCCGGGAACGTGGCAGCTCCCGAAAGATACAGACCGGGGATCGGCGTACGGTAGCGAGTCGTCTCACGCGGTTGCCCCAGAAAAGTCGCCAGTGGCGAACCGTGTTAGGAGGGGGTCTTGCCACGATGCAACGAGAACTCAGCCTCGTACCGATCCGGTGTCATCGCTCGCCACGACTCCACTAGGTCCAGAGCGCCTGGTTCCATGAGTCCGGCCCACAGCTCAAGCCAACGCTCCGGTTCCTTCGAGTCGGACCAGCCTCCGGGTACGGAGTACGGAGTAAAAAATATCTCGAGGCTCAGGACGTGGCGGCCATCCCCCGGACTCATCTCGGCGTCGAGCACGGACGGATAGTTCATCACCAGCGTCGGTCGATCAGACGCCAACCCCTCCTCGCGAAGACGATTGGCAGTCTCCAACTCGTCGGGCCGCAGAGACACGATCATGGCCGGGTTACAGATGTCCAACCCAGGGAGGCGAGCCTCCAACCGATCCGCTCCCTTGAACCGTGGCAGTCCGGTCAGGACCGCGTCGAGCTTCGATGCGGAGCCTTCGTCGATGAATCGGTTTCGCCAGCGCTGCACCGTCCGGCGCGCAGCCGGAGGGGGCTCGTCGATCCAGTCCACGAACACGCGGTGCGGGTCACAGGAGGTCACAACCACATCGGAGACGAGCTCCGTCCCGTCTGAGAGCCTCACACCCTCGATCCCGCCACCGCGAATAATCAGCTGGTCAACGCGACTGTCACATCGGACACGACCACCCGCGGCTTCAAAACTAGCCCGAATCGCGTTGCCCAGCGCCCCGCTGCCGCCGCGGGGCCGACCTTGGTGCATGAGATGGTAGGAGGCGAAGTTGAGAGCCGCGAGCCCGGTGCCTTTCATGTCGGGCCCAAGACCCCAAGCGGTCGGTGCGTGGGAGATCGACGGCATCGTCACTCGCCAGTCGTCGAAGTAGTCGGCCATGACGTCATTGGCGCTGCGTTTGGACCAGTTCATAAACCGAGCCGTGGCCCGTCCCCGCTTGGCAAGTACGGCGGAGATCCCCCGAGCTGACGGACGGGTCCGGGCGATCTCAAGTGCCAACTCAGCGACGGGCATGGCGTCAGCTAGGTAGCGCCGATAGCCGTCGACCTGGGTCGGGTAAGTTGCCGCGAGGTCGTCGATGGTCTGCGCGGGGTCGTGGAAGTGGACCCATGGCTCGGAGTCGTCGTGGAACACGTTGACAGAATTTGCCTCGGCCTCGAGGTAGTGGAGGCCGTGGGCGACGAGGCCAAGCTCGTCGATCACGTCCATCGACCGGATCACAGAGTGTTCACAGCCACAGATGTTGAAGCGAGCACCCAGCGCTGACACGGTGGAAGAGCACCCGCCCACTGTTGGCCGTGACTCCAGCAACAGTGTGTCGAACCCGGCTCGAGCCAGATAGGACGCGCAAATTAAGCCGTTGTGGCCAGCGCCAACGACGATGACATCTGCGTCAGCCATTCGGCTCCTGTTCGTTTCTCGTGTCCAAGTTCGTCATGCTTCCTCGTAACCGAACAAACTACTGTACCAAGCAAAGTTTGCAACTAACAAACATCGATAGCC
>JAKZTU010000087.1:0-5168 GCA_047516945.1 Acidimicrobiales bacterium | reverse complement strand
GAGGAACTGCGGTTCGGTTTCGCCACGCTCGCGGCCCGCTACCGCGAGCTGGTCGTGGCCGAGTTGGGTGGTGAGGTTGCTCTTGAGGCGGTCGATCGCCTCAGTCACAGTACCGATGCGCTGATCCGCAACCCCAACGAGACCCTGCTGTTGCAGGCGTTGCTGCTGAAGCTGTCACCCATCGACTAACCGACCTTTGCCTGATAACTCCGTGGAAGGGCTGCGGTAGATTGGTACCTTTCGGTGTCTTGCCCGAGTAGCTCAGTTGGTAGAGCAACGCTCTCGTAAAGCGTAGGTCAGGAGTTCAAATCTCCTCTCGGGCTCGTTTTCTACTCAGCGCACGCCCTTTGGCTTACACTGGCGGACTTTGGCCTTACACTGGCGGATATGACTTTCGCAGTTGTTTGGCACTTCTGGATCGCAGTTCCGCTTGCCGTCGGGGCCGTTGTGGCCGTGATTGCGACGGTCGTGGGTTACCTCAACAAGGTCACCTCCACCCGTTACCCCCGAGACTGAACAGGACTGCTGAGTGTCAACGGATCCCGTCGATTGGGACATCGCCAAAAATTTCGCCTACAAGGCAGCGGGCCGCGACCCTTACCAGGCATCGTATTTTCGCGCAGGTCTCGAGGAAGACTTCGACCGTTACACCGCGCAAGCTGAGGAACTCGTTGCGCAGTGCACTGGTCTCCGTTCGCTCAGCGGTAATGCCCGCGGTCGGGTAACGGATCGCAAAGGCTGGGTTGACGCCAATCTGGCGTCTTTTCAACGGCTTCTGCGACCCATTGTCACCAAACTCGGAGAACATATGGACGAAGGCGCCATGCGCGGGTTAGGAGGCAAGGTGGCGGGTGCTGAGTTGGGCATGATGCTCGGCTGGATGTCGAAGCGGGTGCTCGGCCAGTACGACCTGCTGGTAATCGAAGACGAAAACCCTGAAGATCAGGACATCGTCTATTACGTCGCACCAAACGTGTTGGCGCTCGAACGTCGCTATGCCTTCCCGCCCCAAGAGTTTCGATTGTGGTTGGCGCTGCATGAGGTCACCCATCGGGCGCAGTTCACGGGTGTGCCGTGGATGCGACAGCATTTCTTGGGGCTCGTCGAGGCAACCATGGATGGGCTTGATCCCGACCCGAAGCGGGTCATCGAGGCGGTCTCCCGGTTGATCGAAGCCCGTCGACGCGGCGAAGACATCATGGGTCAGGGTGGGGTTATGGGTCTGTTTGCTTCGGAGCAACAACTCGTGGTGATCAACGAAGTTGCGGGCCTGATGAGTCTCCTTGAAGGCCACGGCGATGTCACGATGGATCGAGCGGGTCTGGGTTTGGTGCCCTCGGCGCCCCGCTTCGCTCGTGTGCTTCGCAACCGTCGTCAGAACGTTCGCGGCTTCACCAAGGTTTTTCAGAAGCTCTCAGGGCTTGAAGCGAAAATGAAACAGTACGCCGAAGGCGAGCACTTCATTGCCGTGGTGGAGGATCACGGCGGAGCCGAACTGTTCGATCGGGCCTGGGCTGAGCCAGCCAATGTCCCCTCGATCGCCGAGATCCGTAACCCGGAACTGTGGATCGCTCGGGTTTCTTCGGCTGATGTCGCGGCTTGACCGATGGACACCGCGGAGCTGCTAGCTCGCTGTGACTTTGGTGAGGATGACGAACTTGCGCTTGGTGTAAGTGGAGGGGCCGACAGCACGGCCATGGCTTTATTGGCGGCCGAAGCTGGCCGGTCGTTCACTATCTGGCATGTTCATCACGGTATTCGGGATGCTTCCGATGCTGAGGCCGAGGTGGTCGAGAAATTAGCGGCGTCTCTCGGTGTGCCCTTTGAGCTTCGAAGACTCGATTTGACCGACGGACCGGACCTTGAGGCAACCGCACGAGAGGCTCGTTACGCCGCGTTGCCGCCTGACGTGTGCGTTGCGCATACGGCCGACGATCGTGCTGAGACGGTGTTGCTCAATTTGTTGCGTGGCGCGGGTTTGGCTGGGGTGGCCGCACCATTTTCTCGTGTTCGCCGCCCGATTCTCGGCTTGCGTCGCGCCGAAACCCGTGCCTTGTGCGAGTCAGCGGGGGTTTCGGTGGTCGACGATCCGATGAACCAAGATCTTCGCTTCGCCCGCGTGGTGGTGCGCAAGCAGTTGTTGCCGTTAGCCGCCGAGGCCTTAGGACGCGACCCGGTTCCCTTACTGAACCGTCACGCCGATCTCGTGGCAGACGCCCTTGTCGTCATTCAAGATGCCGCCGCGGCGCTCGACCCCACCGATACGGCAGCGTTGCGAGCCGCTCCCCGGGCTGTGGCCTCAGAAGCGCTGCGGCAGTGGCTGATGACGCAGACAGGCACCCCCACCGCAGTCGATGCCGCGTCGATCAATCGGGTCATGGATGTGGTAGACGGAACGGCTCGAGCCACCGAGGTCGAAGGCGGCTTCCGAGTAGCACGAACCGCCGGCCGCCTCCGGCTAGTCCATCCAACGAGCCACACCTGACAGACTGGTAGTAACTGCCTGCTCGTACGACATGAGACCATGCGATACTGCTGTGATGGTCGAGGTTGACGATGAGAGGATCACGCCAGCGCTGCACGCCCTGCTGAGTGGTGACGCAACCGGGTTGAGAGCTGCGATCAACGCCGACCCGGAAATCACGGACGCATCGTGGAACGGCAACACGCTGCTGGAGTGGAGCATCTCAGAACAGGTGGAACTGACGCCCGAGGTGCGCAGCGTGCTCATCGATTGCGGGACCAGTTTCGATCGTGCGCTCAACCTCGCTGCCTGCTGGAACCGTGCAGAGTTGTGCCAAGAATTGTTGAGCGCCGGTGCCGACCCCGCAGCGCGTGCCGACGCGAACATCACTCCCCTCGAGTCCGCCGCGATGCACGGTTCGACCGAGGCGGCCGATGCGCTTGTGGCTCACGGACTTCACCGACCGTCGCTATGGCTTGCGGCAGCTTCGGGCCAGCTTGATCTTGTGCGTGATTGGGTCAGCGCCGACGGAAAGCTCACCCAGTCGCCGGGGGTGTACAGGCCGGATTGGGCAGCAGTAGGACGAACGGCGGGTAATGCGCCCAGCGATGATCCCGACGAGATCCTCGGTGAGGTTTTCGTGTTCGCTGCCGCCAACAATCGCCGGGCGGTGGTCGACTATCTCAATTTGGCTGGAGCGGACATCAACGCTCGCCCGTACCGCAACACCACCGGCCTTCACTTAGCGATTCAATTCCGCAAGCCCGACATGGTCGAGCGCCTCCTCCACCTCGGTGCGGACTTGAGCATCCGCGACGACGAGTACCACTCTGATGCCACCGGATGGGCCGCGGCCTGCGACGACGGTTCCCCCGAATCCACCCGCATCCTCGCCCTCATCACAGCCCCCCACCCCGACCAAAGCCCTGGCTAGGCACTCCCTCGGTGAGTGCTTGTAGGGTCTGGGGCGATGACGGTTCCGGAGGGGAACATCGGTCGAGTTGTGGTTGGCTCAGAGGAACTTGCGACGCGCGTGCGAGAACTAGGAGCACAAATCGCTGAAGACTACGCAGGGCGCAGTCCGCTGCTCGTGGGAGTGCTGAAAGGCGCGTTCGTCTTCATGAGCGACCTTGCCCGCGAGATTCGACTGCCTGTCGAGATGGACTTCATGGCGGTTTCCTCTTACGGCGTATCCACTAAATCGAGCGGAGTGGTGAGGATCGTGAAGGATCTCGACGTCGATATCGCAGGTAAGGATGTCTTACTGGTTGAAGACATCGTCGATTCTGGATCGACCCTGCGCTACCTTCTACGGTTTTTGGCTGAGCGAAAACCAGCCAGCCTGGAGGTCTGTGCCCTGCTCGTGCGTGATGGTGCCAGAACCGACGATATTGCCTATGTCGGGTTCTCGATTCCGGCAGACTTCGTGGTTGGGTACGGGCTTGATGTCGCCGAGCATTATCGCGAACTGAGCTCCATTAGTGTCTTTGAGCCCGCAAACTCAGCTAGCTTGCCACCGTGAACTCACCCGACAACTACACCCGGCCACTGGTCAACGGGGCCCAAGCGCCTCAAATCGATCAGCCGAGAATCGCTGCTGCAGTGCGCGAAATCCTGGCCGCGATAGGCGAGGACCCAGACCGCGAGGGCCTTGTAGAAACACCCAATCGGGTCGCCCGAATGTACGCCGAAGTGTGTGCTGGGCTTCACGAAGACCCGGTCACCTACCTAAAAACGACCTTCGAGGTAGGTCACGACGAGATGGTCATGGTTCGCAATATTCCGCTCTACTCGCTGTGCGAGCATCATCTCATTCCATTTCTGGGCACGGCCAATGTGGCTTACATCCCCAGCGGGTCCGGTCAGGTCACCGGGTTGTCCAAGTTGGCTCGCCTAGTTGACGGATACGCCAAACGTCCGCAGGTGCAAGAACGGCTGACCACCCAAATCGCCGAGGCGATCGAAGGGGCGCTTGAACCTCGCGGTGTGCTGGTTGTAATCGAAGCCGAGCATCTCTGCATGTCGATGCGGGGTGTTCGCAAGCCGGGGACGACCACGGTCACATCAAGCGTGACTGGGATATTTCGCGACAACGTCGCAACCCGTGCTGAGGCCATGCGCTTTCTTGATCGATAGAGACATGACCCTGGTCATGGGCATAGTCAACGTCACGCCCGATTCGTTTTCCGATGGTGGTCTCTGGCTCGAAACAGAAGCGGCGATCGCCCATGCCGATTCGCTGATCTCTCAAGGTGCCGACATCATCGATATCGGTGGTGAGAGTACCCGGCCGGGGTCACGCCCGGTGGGTGAGACCACAGAACTGGAGCGAACGATTCCGGTTGTTTCCGCAGTGGCTTCGAAAGGAGTTGAGGTTTCTATCGACACCACCAAAGCTGCGGTAGCCAGAGCCGCTGTTGATGCGGGTGCCACGATTATCAACGATGTGTCTGCGTCGCTCGAGAACGTCGCGGCGTCGACCGGTGCGGGTTGGATCGCCATGCATGCGCTAGGCGACAGCGCAACCATGCAAGACGATCCTCGCTATGACGATGTGGTGGAGGACATCGCCGATTTTCTGGCTGATGCAGTGCGTCGTGGCCGTGATGCGGGCGTGGAACGCATTTGGGTTGATCCCGGTATCGGCTTTGGCAAGACGACGCAACACAACCTGGAACTGTTGGCCAACATTGATCGTTTCGCA
>JAKZTU010000086.1:0-7080 GCA_047516945.1 Acidimicrobiales bacterium | reverse complement strand
GTGACCATCGAAGTCTCGATCGACGTGGCTTTTGCGGACGGCTCCACGACGACACTGGCGGTACAGTCATGGACGATCACCGGGATAGAAGAGCAAACGCTGTGAAGCCCTGGCCAGTACAACAAGAGGGCGCTGTGAGCGCTCGATCAGGCGAAAAAGCCGGCATTCGAAGGCGCACAGAGCGTCTCAGCGCCGAAAAGTGGGCTTGGGCTGGGGTTATAGTCCACGAGAATCGAACGAGATTCGCTTGTCTTCGTGGCGATCGGGGGGTCAGTGTCACCCGCTAGTGATACTGTGGCTCTGGCGGCCCCGACTGGCCGTGACTGGACGTGGAGGGCCTGAACCGGTTCGTTGAGGCGTCAATCACCGGAAGAGTAGGCCCAGGCCGACGAGAACCAAGTCGGCCTGGGCCTACCGCTGTGATGGCGACCTGTCTCACCTGGCGGCGATAGCGGGTTGCTCGGTACCCTTGATGTCTATTGACCGCGGTGCCTCCGATGGGGGAGCGTCGAGTTCGCTGTCGAGGCCGTTCCTGGTCAGCGCCTGCTCGGCCCGGTGGGCCCGGTCGACGGTGGCGGTCTGGTCCTTGAGTAGTTGACGCATCTCGGCTGCGTCGACCTGTCGGGCGACGGTGAGCTGCTGGTTGCGTTCGGGCGGTCGGTTGTGTCGGATAGCTGATACAACGTCATCACTCCCCTGGGCCTGGACCTTTACCCCAGCCAGACACGATTTGTGGTCATTCTGTCCATCCTAGGGGCCTCTGAATCCGTGTTGAAGCGTCTGATCACGTCTCACGGCCTTTGCTCAATGTCGCCGGCGACGGCGGTTGCCAGTGAAGTTTGGACGTCTATGTGGTCGACGTCGACCACGGCCTCGGTTACCGACTGATCAGATTGGCAATGTCGGCGGCGGGGAGTTGGAGGACTTCGGCTACTTCGTCGATCGTTGCGCCTTGTTCCAGTGCGTCGTCGATGGTCTCTACGATGTCGCTCACGGTGTCGATGATGTCGGCCCAGCCGCCGGGGGTGATTTCGTCGAGGTGTTGGCGGTACCAGTCGAGCGCGAGCCTCGTGAAGTCGTTCATGTGGTCCTGGAGGCGTCGCGCTTGCGGAGCCGCTCGATCACGAGCGCTCGAAGCTGGCTGCGGGTGAGAGAGAGTACGTTGGCGTTGTCTTCGTCGGTGCGTTCATCGACGGGTTGGTAGTGGTGCGTCTCGATCATCGGGCCATTGTGTCATCTCGGTGAGACAGTTCGGCTGAAGTTTGGACGTCTATGTGGTCGACGTCGACTACATCTACGATGAGATGATGGAACCTGCTGGGATGAAGTCGCCTCCCTGGATCGCTGGCCGACCGGTGGCCACACCTGATGATGTGGGCGACTCCGGGATCGTCAAAGCCGAAGGCGTTGTCTCGCTCCCGATCCATCTTGGCTGGAGCGAACCGGCGGACTTCACCTACGACCTTGATCACGAGCCGCAACGGCGGCGGCTCTATGAGCGCGTGCTGACCGAAGGCCTCGACGACGACATCCGCTTCTATATCCGTCTCGACGAGCTGCTGCTGTTGTGGGAAGACCTTTGGTTGTCACCGCATGTGCGCACGGCGTGGCGGAACTGGCTCGACCGTCATGGGATCAGTGAACCTGGTTCAGGTCCTGGAGTCGGCCCGTGTCTCTCCGATTCTCGGTGAGCGGCGGCGTGTCCGCTTGATCTCCGCCAGTTCGTCGGGCGTGAACTCCCGCTGCTCGAAGTCCGCGGCGATGGCCTCGATCTCATCGCCGGGGTTGTACCGGTGGGTTTCGATCATGGGGGGTTTAGGCCGTGTCGGTGTCGCCGCGCAAAACATGGTCGAGCACTTCGCACTCGGTCGGCTCGGTGAGCGTCTCTGTCGGGAACGATGGCGGCACCATGTGCGGGAAGCCGCGGTCGCGTTCGGAGAGGACTTCGTGGTAGGTGCGGGCAAGCCAGGAGGCGAGGTCTGTGAGCATGAGCCAGTGTCGGCCGTGGGGGTCGGCGTCGGTTGGGTCGGCTAGAGCGAGGTGTTTGTAGGCGGCGTCTGAGTACACCACCGCGGCCAACAGTTCTGGATCGTCGCCGTCGCCGCGGCTCATTTCGAGCGCTGTCCAGGTGATCGGATCGACGAGCTGCTGGTGCTTCAGTTCGTCGGCCATGCCAACAACGGTACACGGGGGGTGTGACAACAGGCCGACTACTGAGCGCGACGGTCAACGAAACGCGCTTGTTTCGACGGGATTGTCGGGTTGCTCGAACATCACCGGATCGGTGAAATCGGGGGTTGGCGAGTTTCTGAGTTGTCGGGCTGCGAGTACGGCTCGCGCGCGGTTCCGTCCGTGAGCATCGTTTTGGCGATGGCATTTGGCACAGAGGTTGAATCTCTGTTGGCCGTCTCGCATGTAGCCGACTGGCTCGTCGCATCGGTAGCAATCGAATGGCTTGCTTGGGGGCCTGGGCCGCAGTCGGACTTTGGGTCGATCGGCCCGTTCTTCTTTTCGTACCGGCCGGGTGTTGGACTGAACTGACTCGCGGACAGCTCCAGTTTTGGACGGAACCAGCTTTCTACTTCTTCTAGAAGATGACCCGCGCGAAATGCGCGCGCTGACGGGTTCAACCCGCGCGAAATGCGCGCGGTGCTCGGTTTCGCCGAAGTCGAGTTGGGGTGTGTTGTCCACGACTTCCACCCCGAGAATCGCGCACAACATCGCGCCGGGATTGAGCCGTCGACCGCGGCCGGCGCCGGTCTTGTCGAGCAAGCCTGCTTCGTAGAGGATTGTCAGGTGCCGGCTGACGGTTCCTTCTGAGATTTGCATCAGCTTGGCTAGTTGGTGGTTCCTGGCGGTCGTCGAGGCTGACCACGTCGCAGTGGGTTTGCCCGTGAGTAGCAGCACCATCGAGCAGGTGAAGGCTGGGCCTGGACCGACGATGGAGGCGATTTGTTGGCGGTGATGACCAGTGATCTTGGCCCAGCGGTCGAGTGGGAGCGCCCTACCTTCGACGGTGGCTGTTGATCCGGTGAGCGATCGCAGCGCCGGGCCTGCGCTGATTCTCCGTCCGTTGTTGGTGATGACCAACAACTGTGTGTTGGTGAGCTTGTATGTATGTCGGCGTACTGTGCCCTTCGAGTAGCCGGTGATGGCGGCGATGTGGTCTCTGCTGGCGGTGGTGCTGCCTTCGGTGGAACCGATCAGGCCGAGGATCACGATTGCGGTCCATGTGGCTTCGGGGCCGACCATCTCCGCTATCTCTGCGGCTTGGCCGCCCTCGATCATCGACCAGCGGTCGATCTCCTCGATCTCGCTGGGATGGGCGGGTCTGTGAGCGCACGCGGTTGTGTGGCTTGGGGCTTCTGTTCTTCCGTCCATCTGGGACCTCCGGAATATTGTCCAGTCTCAGGCAGAGAGACTGGGCGGCGGCGGTGGTGCGCGCCGTGTATCCATGTTCGCGCGATTTCCGGAGCGATGTGGCGATGCCCTTGAGTGATGCTCCCCCCGGACCGGTCAACATTCCGGTAAACCCGTGTCCGGGGGGGAGCATTCTTAGAAGATCCCGCTGCCTGCGTGATCTCGACTCTTGGCGGTAACAGTACCACAATCGTGTGACAACCGACTAGCAATAAAGTGAGTTGGTCGGCGGTCAGCTCTCGGCGGGTGGGGTCTTCGCCCGCCAGAAACCGCGGTCAGACGCTCGAGGAGCCCTCCGCCAAAGAACGCGCGGTTTCTGACGTGGCCACATCTGTCATCGAGCCATGAACGCGGCTACGGGCAGGGTTCATGGGCGGTCAGCTCCCCGTGGTGGGGTTCTCGGGTGCGGTACCGGGCCGGTGGCGGGCGGCGACCTCGATGGCTCTGCGGGCGGTGTTGGTTCGCCACGGGCCCACTCCGGTTGGGGTGGGCTGGCCGTCGCCGTTGAGCCGTGCGCATACCTGTGCCCAGGAGAGTCCTGAGGCTCGAAGTTCGATGATGATGGGTGCTGCGTCGAGCGTGGCTTGTGACGGTAGGCGGCCGAGGGTTTCGCCTCGTGCAGCTCGGGCCGCTAGCGCCGCGGTGGTGCGTTCAGAAATTAGGTCACGTTCGAGTTGGCTGAGCGCGGCGAGAACGGTGAGCAGAAACCTGCCGGTGGCGGCACTGGTGTCAACGGCGATATCAAGGATTGCGAGCGCCCAGTCTTCGCGGCTGGCTCGGTCGGCCAGGTCGAGAACGTCGCGCACGCTTCGGCTGAGCCTGTCAAGCGACGCGACGATCAACACGTCGGCTTGGTGGCTGTCGAGTAGTTCTAGGGCTTGGCTGAGGCCTGGGCGGTTCTTCGGGGTGATGGTGCCTGACACGGCGTTGTCGAGGATCTCGACGTGGGACCAGCCTTTCGACACTGCGTAGGCGCTGGTTCTTTCGCGCTGAGCCTCGATGCCAAGACCGGAGGTCGCTTGTTGGTCTGTGGAGACTCGCAGATAGCAGATCGCGTGGAGTTCGGCCATCGATTTAGGACCTTACACGCATGGTCTGCGGTGAGCTATCGGGTCACGGTGTGGGTGGTTTGGCCGTAGCCGACCGAATCCGGTCATAGGGTCTTGCAGCCGGTACGGGTCGGTTTCGGCCTGTCTGGTCGCTCTGAGAGCCACACAGCGCTCACAGATTGCGTTTGGGTGGACCTGTGGTACCGCCAGATCGAACGGGGATCGCCTGGGACCGCTTTAATCGGTGTCGACTCCGGGATCGGAAGGTTTCTCGACACAAAACGCCGGTGACGTCGGGCTGCGGCCGCCCGCCATTTTCTGCGTAACGCCGGCGGGCGATCGAGCCTGGTCTTGACGCTCGCTTGCAGCTCGTCGACCTGGTGGCCACGAGAGACACGGTTTGATTGTCTGGGGGGGTGATCAGCGGCGTCGTATACGCCAGTTAAGTTGAGGAGGGGTATCTAAGGGGAGATTATGGAAGGCGAACACGCGAATTGGGCGAACCAGACGATCTGGACGGGTGACAACCTGCCTATCATGCGGGGCTTGAACAGTGACTCGGTTGATCTGATCTACCTCGATCCTCCGTTCAACTCCAACGTCAACTACGCGGCCCCTATCGGATCAGCCGCAGCAGGCGCTGAGTTCAAAGACACCTGGACGCTCCGCGACATCGACACCGAGTGGATCAACCTCATGGAGAAACGCCACCCAGCCCTTTACAGGGTGCTGCTCGCCGCCATGCGGGACAGCGACAAGTCCTACCTCGCCTACATGGGTGTGCGCCTGCTGGAGATGCGGCGCGTCCTGAAACCTGCTGGGAGTGTCTATTTGCACTGCGACACGACCATGTCGCACCATCTCAAACTGGTCATGGACGCCATATTCGGCAAGAACAACTTCCTCAATGAGATAGTCTGGCATTATACAGGAGGCGGACGAAGCAAGACGTATTTCTCACGGAAGCACGACACAATATTCTACTATTGCAAGTCGACGAAACAGTATATGTTCAATGTTGATGCCATCCGGGTCCCCTACAAACCAACAAGTGGTTACGCGAAGGGCGGAATAACGGCCAAATCAGGCAAGCACTACATGCCCGATCCAAAAGGAACACCAGTAGACGATGTGTGGGATATTCCCATCATCAACCCGATGGCCAAGGAGCGGGTCGGCTATCCCACACAAAAGCCTCTTGCGTTGTTGGAACGGATCATCAAAGCCTCCAGCAACCCCAACGACACCATCCTCGACCCGTTCGCTGGATGCGCCACAGCGTGCGTCGCTGCCGAACGACTCGGCCGTCAGTGGGTTGGTATCGACATCTCCCCCAAAGCCGCCGAGCTCGTTAACCGCCGTATCCTCGACGACCTTGGCTACTTCGCGTGGAAGGCGACACACCGCACCGACATCCCCCAGCGCACCGACCTGGGGCCGCTAGCGCCCCCACGCACCCACAAACCAGCGCTCTACGGACAACAAGCCGGACATTGCGCCGGCTGCGCCACACACTTCGAGATTCAGCACCTAACCGTGGACCACATCATCGCCCGCAGCAAGGGCGGCACCGACCACCCTGAGAACCTGCAACTCCTTTGCGGTAACTGCAACTCCGTGAAAGGCGACCGCGGAATGGAATACCTGCGTACCAAACTCCAACTGGGCTGATCGGCTCCGGGATCGGGGTCTAGGTTCACGGTGACTTCGGGGCGCACTGGTCATCAGTGGCCACGATCTCAATGTCGTCGGTGGTCCGCCACAGCACCGACGTAGTCCAGTAAAGACCCCAGGTTCTCGGTGCTGGCGCGCCATTGCTCCGGCGCGGGTTGTCCTCGACCGCTGCGAGTGTCTGATTTCAACCGGCGCCCGATCAAGGGAGTCCTTCGCGTTATGATGGGTTCTATGGATCTCCGAACGTTCGTATTGGTTGAACACCGCGACGAGATCAAAGCAGCAGTAAGAGCCAACAGAGGGCTAGCTGTCTCGCTGATCGGATCAGTCGCACGCGGTGACTACACCACGACGAGCGACTTCGACTTCGTAGTGTCATTCGAGCGGTCTTCGGATGTTTTCGATCACGCGGGCCTCGAGCTTGCTCTTGAGGCGATACTTGACCGCTCAGTCGATGTGATCGCCCTAGACGCGCTCACAGACCGATCCAAACATGTGCTCGACCATGCGATCGAGATGTGACCGACGACGAACTCGCGGCTGAGATTATCTCACACGCCGCCAGGCTCCAACGCATCGTCTCCACTGGGGATTTCTACACCGACGACGCGACCCAACTAGCAACCGAACGACTCGTCGAACGAATCGGAGACATGGTCGGCCACTTCTCCCCAGAGTTCCGCGCTACGCATCCCCAGATCGACTACCAGCGGGCCAAGCGAATGCGCAACATTCTCGCTCACCACTACCTGAAACTCCACCCCGAGAAGATTCTCAACGCGGTCACTGGCTGACCTGGATTTCGAGGATGGCGGCGGTGAGAGCGGATCGGGTTAGCCCGAGGTTGGCTGCGGTGTTGTCGAGTTCGGCGAGTGCGAGGCGTGGTAGGCGGATGGTGATTTGGGTGCGAGGCCCTGGTGTGGCTGGGCCGTTGAGC
>JAKZTU010000085.1:0-3048 GCA_047516945.1 Acidimicrobiales bacterium | reverse complement strand
ACCGACTTGCGCCCCCGGCCTTCCACCGACCAGTAGAGGGAGTAGAGGTTGCTGTCGTCATCAGTGGTGAAGGGCCCGTTCACGCGGGTTTTGTCGCCGAGAACGGGGTCCTCGATCTTCAGCACCTCCGCGCCCTGTTCGCCCAGGATCCCGGCGCAGAACGGGGCCGCGATCCGGGTGCCCACATCAAGCACTCTGAGCCCGGCCAGAGGCTGCCTCACTGAGTCACTCGGCGTCGATCTGAGGGAATGCGGTCGCGCTCACGCGCGCACCCTAGATCACACAATTTCCCAGGCCAAGCCTTTCCCCGGCCCTCCAGCCGCGCCATCGATCGCAACCGCCCCTTCGTCGAACCCCCAATTCTGTCGGGAATAGTCGAATTGGGTTGAACAGCCAACTGCACGGCGTTAGTCTGGCACCAATCTTCCTCGCCATGCCCTGCTTGCAGGGCGTGGCGGGGGTTTATTTTTTCGGGGTTTGGGGTCAGTGCCTGACACGCGAGTCGTCGTCTACATCGACTACCAGAACGTCTACCACGGTGCGCGCGAGTTGTTCCGTGAGTTGAACATCGGCCGCGGTGGTCGGGGTCAATAGGGACTCATCGAGGAAACAGCAACACATGGTGGAAAACGGAACTACGGCCGCCTTCGGCGACCGTAGTGTGTGGCGTTCGGTTTCACCTAAGCGCCGATGTTGGTTACGCGCTCAATCATATTCGTCAACAGAATTTGCACAATGAACCTCACTGTAATTCCTTTGCGACTTGGTGGCGGTGCGGACATGATCGTGCCGTGCATTCTGTTGTGGAGTTGATTGCGTCGGTTGATGCTGCGTTTGTTGAGACGGGCCGAGGGCTGGCCGGGTGGGAGGATCCGCACCCTGACCGTATGCCTTTGGTTGAGGAGTATTCCCGGCTGACGAACCCGCAGAAATGGCGGATCTTGGGTGCCCGGGCTGAAGCTTGGTTGAAGGCGTTGGATGCCGGGGGCTTGGCCGAGATCGACCCAGACGCCGCTGTGGTGTGGGAGGAGCAGCCGAGGGTCGATGTTGTCCGCGTTCAGCGGGCCTTGCCGCTGGGCATCGGTGCAATCCCGCTCATCTTCGCCTGGACTCGCTTCGGTGAAGCCTCAGGAGTCGGAATGCACAACTAGCGGTCAGGTTTTCGCAGGTTGATGCCTTCGACAAAGGATTTGATCGGGAACCAGTTGCGATTGTTTCTTAAGGGGTCGTGGCGCACTTCGTATTTCTGTGTCTTCCAACGCCCGGTCCTTAGATCTTCTAAAAGCTCGAATCCTTGTCGTCCGCCGGTTCTGCCCATCCAGGTAAAGTTCGTGTCGCCTGCGGTGTAGCGGCTATAGATTGCTTGGCCGGAGATTTTGTCATCGGCGTTCTTGCCGCCGCCTTTCCACGGGACTGGTTTGGTGGTTGGGGTTGGTCTCCGAGGTGGTTCCCTGATTGGCTGCTTACTTGGTTCTAAAGTCCTTGATGAAGAAGCAGCATTTGATGAACCCGCTTGAGGCCGGGACCCTTTCGACAGTTCAGACAAGAAAGACTCAATCGGGAACCAGTTGGGGTTGCTTGGCAAAGGGTTTCGACTGACCTGGTACGCCCAGTCCCTCCATTGTCCCGTTTCTAGGTCGTCTTTAAGGAGTTTGCCGTCCAATCCACTTTGGCGACCCATCGTAAGAAACTCGCGATCTCCTTCTTCCCAACGACTCTTGATCAGTTCACCGAGGCGGCGGCCGTCGTTGTTTTGTCCACCAGCGTTTACCTGCGATACCAGACCCGCGTATCGTTCGAGCGCTTCGTCAAGGACACTGATCCAGTAAGCTGGCGCGACATCGCGGAAAGTATCGGCAACTAGTTCCCAGGTCAGAACCCGTGCGTGGGCGATTCGTTCACTTGCCCCAAGCCGAGCTGTGAGTCCAGACGGGAGCAGCGCGACCTGAAAGATCTCGGGCTGAGTGGGGATACCGTCCCTCATAACAGATAACAGCTCAGCCTGAACCTGCACTTGTTGTTTGATCTTGCTTCTCGAAGGCTTAGAGAAGACTTTTGCCTCAATGCCCAAGAGGACGGATGGGGTGCTCTCAATGTAGGCAACGACATCGGGTGTGTCCTTCCCGCCTGGATCCTGAAATCGCGACTCGGCGCCGTCAACGAGAGACTCTTTAAAACCGTATTCGGTGAAGAACTGCACATTCGTGGACGCTGGATCAGCCACGACAGTCACATCGGGCACTCCACACAGGTTCAGGAACCGACCGAAATAGGCGAACTCGTCGCAGCATACGATCATAGGCAACACGGTGCCGGTGTAGAACCTCTCTTTGCGGTTGAGTGGTAGTCGGTCAGCCAGCGGGTTAGTCATGGGCTCAAACGCTAGCCAAATGTGTGCTGTTGACCGACAAGGACGTTTTGACCGTTCACCCGGAAGGTCTTACGAACCTCGATGGCATAAACGAACGGCCCAGAGGTGACGACGGCAACCGCTGAGGTCAACAACTCGATGGTAATGAACCACGGCAACGGAACTGCTTGCAACCCTCCACCGGTCCATGAAGGTCTTGTGCGCCCAAGAGGTTGGCAACAGGTCAGCGGATCGTCCTGGCTCGACGGTGACAACCTGCAGTGGCTATTCCACTCGACAGGCGGACCAACACCGCTCTACTGCTGCACAGCGCATACGGCATGTGGCCATCAAATGGGGACACTATTCAAGTCTGCGCCGGCCCGGTTTCGGCAATGGTGCGAAACGTGATCGAAACGCGTCGCTGGCGCTTGGTCTTTTGGCCGTTCCAAGTGTCGGAGTGCCGTTTGGCGATGCCATGACGCCACCTGAAGCGGGCATCGCCGTAGAGAAGGACGAGACTGCGCGGCACCAAACGCTGCACGTATTCGTTCCCAGTCGAATCGCAGCAGAAATCCATGTTGACCGCCGATCCCAAGCTCACGGTCGCAACAATGGGGCCGAAGCAGTCCCTGTCGATGTGGGGTGCGATCCCCTGTCCAGGCAGGTACTCGTTGATAATCGCCTGTTCGAACGGT
>JAKZTU010000084.1:0-9618 GCA_047516945.1 Acidimicrobiales bacterium | reverse complement strand
CCTCAACACCGACCGCGCCTTGTCGTTATGGGCATTCGCAGCGACCTAGGTATGCGACCACCAGCCATCCCGCGACCCACCGCGGATGCCCATGTGGTTGTTGCGAGGGCGCTCGATACCATTCCTATCCCTGACAATGCTCCAAACCACGACGTTGGTTCCGACTCCGATGCCGTTGTCGAACGCCTGAAACTAATCGGGCCAGGCGAGAACTATCGCGTGATCCCTCCCGATCACCCTCTGGCCGTCAAGGGATTGATCAGCCACGTGTATCGCAGGCTCGACCCCGACCGCCCTGCCTACACCGTTATCGCCAGCGGTGGCGGAGGAACGCACGGCTATCACCACCGTGAGCCGAGACGCCTATCGAATCGTGAGCGTGCTCGGCTACAGACATTCCCCGATTCGTTCGTCTTTCACGGTGCCGAGGGGAGAAGCGACTATGCGCAGGTTCGTCGCCAGATAGGCAATGCAGTACCGCCTGAGGCAGGTCGTGTCATTGTGGATGCACTCGTGGATGCACTGCGCCGAGCGGGGGTTCGGGGGACGCCCGCTCGCGATATAGAGCAGTCTCGTCGACTCGTCGCCCGGCTAGCAATGAGACAAGAGTGTGCCTGATACGGCCACCGTTGTCGAAGCTCTTCGGAGCCTTGTTGTCTTTGGTCCCAACCAGGCGGGGGCATACCGTGAACTCGCTACAGGAGTGTCTGAGCAGCTCGGCGAAGACGTGCCTACTCGACTGATGCACTGGCTAGCCGAGTGGGCAGAGTCACCGGATGCAGGCCTCGTAATTCTCACCGGCAACGCGGGCACTGGCAAGACGGCAGCTACGGAGCACTTCTGTCGCGCGCTTGGCCAGACATTGCCAGACACTGATGAGATGATTGAACTCGCTCAAGCGTACATCGTGAAGGATGCATCCGGCATCGGCTCGCGGCAGGAGCGTGCCGCGATGTTCATGCGCGCAATGGCAGAACGGCGTGACAACAAAGTCCTGCTTTGTGTCAATGAGGGAATCTTGCGCGACGCCGCAGAGGATCTGGCGTCGACGGCTCCCGTCATTCGCATCGGGTTGGATGCCGCGCTGCGCGACGGCGCACACGCCTATGACGGGATCACCGTGTTGAATCTGAACCGTCAGCGCCTTACGGACAAAATCATGTGGGACCAACTCGTTGACTACATCACTCAGGAAGAACTCTGGAGGGGATGCGAAGACTGCCCAGGAGGGGAGGACGAAAATGTTTGTCCGATGCGCGCGAACGCTTCGGCGCTTCGGCAACCACACACACGGCACGTTCTGAGACGGCTTCTTCAAGTGTGCAGTGGCGAGATGACGCCGACAATTCGAGAATTACTATCGCTTATCGCATACGCGGTGGTCGGCGCCGGACAGACTGAGAACCCCGCCCAGACATGGACATGTCGAGAAGTCGTGCAAAGGTACCGCGACCGGGGACACGCAGAGTTTACTGCTGACTCCGCCTTCTACAACCTAGTTCTCGGTGAGGGCATTGACGAGGAGACGCGAGAACGTTCGCCACTTCTAGATGCACTCCGGTGACTCGCCTGCGGGTCATCTTCAGATCTCCAAGTAGACGGTTGGTTGCGCGACCCGACGCAAATGCCAGAGGAGTCGAGTGCGCTGTCTGGTCCGCCTCAACTCGACGAAAAGCACCCACTGTCCGGCTCAAAGTCACACTTGGATCGCGTTCGGACCGGGATCGGCGAGCGCTCTTTCGCCGAGATCGGCGAAATCGCAGCAATCAGTGAAGACCACCAGCAAGTGCAGGCATGCATACAAGCCCTTGTTCAAGGCAGCCCTGCGGCGATCACGTCGTGGCGACGGAGGATCCTCTTTGAGGCAGCGGCTGAACTCGGCGGGCCAGACCGTGCCGTCGCCCGCCTTACCTCGCTGACATTCGCCACAGAACTTCTGATACTGGCAGAGACAGTTGCAGATGGTGGCAAGGCCCTCGACAACCTGATCGAACTTGTGAGTGGCCTCAATTTCCTCGCGACAGGGCAATCGACTTCGGCTGACGGGTTGATCGTGCCCGATCCCGCCTCTCTCTTCGCGCGCAAACCCGGGGCATTCCGGCCCGCGCTGCCTGCATTCGTCACGGCTCGCGTTCCTCTCGCCAGACTCCGCCTTGCGGTACCAGATCGTGGGATTGTCGAGGATTTCCTTGATGTCGACCACGTTGAGGTGACACTGTCGATCGACTCATTACCAGAGCCGCGGCTGACCATTGGACCACGGCTGTTTCAGGCTATTTCCGAAGCACGCATATACCGCGGACCCGTCGGGCACGGCGCGGCCGAAATGACTGATCTCCGATCCTTTTATGGGCGGTTGGCCGATCTGGACAATCTGGAGAAGGAGCGTCATCCCCTCATTGCCGATCCGGGTCAGGCAGGGTTCGTGCAAGTCCAACCACCGATACCGCAGCAATGAGTGAGCGAGTCCTTGACCCCGGCGAGATCGCTGCGAAGCTGATGCTGGTCAGGCCTGACCGCGATCAGCGGGCGTCGCAGATCTGCCTAGAGTTCTTACTAACCCTTGTCGCGAACTCGTACACCGCACCGTCACACGAAAACGAACTCAGAAGCCCCAAGATGCGCCGGTTCGCATTGCGCTCTTTGGTGTTCGGCAGAAATTTTCTGGAAGGCTACGACGAGTTGATCCCAGGAACTTCGATCAGTGCCGAAGAATACGGTCGGAGGCTCGCCAGCGGGGAAGAGATTCTCGGCTCGTCGCACTTGGACCGAGCACAGGCAGCATTAAGTAGTCTCGTGGACCCCAGCACCGAGACCGGCAGAGAACCCGGCCAGTACTTGCTCATGCCGTTCCACGAATCATTGCTGTGGTATGACGCCCGTCGTGCTCACAGACGTTTCACTGTAAGGAAAGTACGTATGCGCGGCACCGGTGTGACTCTGGCCCGCGCGCTTCTCGATCCAACCCCTGGCGCGAGTGAGGAGACCAGACGGCTCGCTCGCGAGGCTGTAGACGGGATCCGAGGGGTTCTGAATCTCGACTCTTCGCTATCAACGATTGCTCAAGGTGTCGAAGATCTCCTTCCTGACAGCTTGCACACGCCCGCCGACCTCGAAGAAGACGAGAAGCGTTCATGGAGGCTTGGCGCGAATCCCGAATTGCTAGAACTCTCCGAGCGCATCTCCCGACACACAGCCGGTGTTGTAGCTCAAGGAGGGGCGAGTGGCCCGGATCGCCTGTGGCAGTTGCGCACAGTCCTAGCGCTCGACTTGGCCACAGACATGGTACAACGATGCTGGTCAGCCGTCGACGAGCCGCTAGAGCGTCGACATCTTCTTTTGGCTCTGCCGGGGTCACACAGACCCACCGACCGTGTCCGGTTGCGATCCGAACGAAGCTGGAACGATGCACGTTCATGTATCAACTGGGCGACCATTCGCACAATTGAGAACACACTGCGAGAACTCCACGATCAGGGTGGAATCGACTGGTCTCAAGCCCTTAGCTCGCGAACCGAGCGACGCCTCAGACCCCACATTATCCAGCCCTACGAGAGCGGACTCCGGAACTTTCGCAAGCTTGCACAGCTCACGTTTGAGAACGCCAACTACCACAGGGCGGCGATCGACGGATTCAGAGTCCTGCTCGAAACCATCGGAATGAGTGCGGGAGGCACCCGCTACCGATACATGTCAGCAACACCGGATCTGCTGGCTGCCTTGGTAGGTGCCCTGTCATTGGACATGCCCATGACATCGGACGACTTCTTTCGTCGGGTACGACTGGAGTGGAACATCATCGTGTCTCCATCAGCCGCAGCTGGAACAACGCTCGCGGACGACTTAGACGGCGATGAGTTGACCCTTAACCTCCGACGGTTCGAGCGGCTGCTGATTGAGTGTGGCCTGGCGTCCGGACTCTCTGACCGAACGGTGCTTGTGGGCGAGCGAGCAGCGAGGAGAGGAACATGAGCGATCGTCTTGCACTTGCGTTAATCGAGCACATTCGCCGGATCGACGCTATAGCCAAATTTCTTGTCGTCGAAGCAGTGCCCTTGCCACTGGCGCAATCTCTCCACTCGCACTGGGTCGACGACGATCCCAAATTGCCCCGGTTGGCTATCGCGACATCGCACGATGCCTCTAGCATCGGCAGCCACGGACTCCGAGGCGATTCTGTCGCAACGTTGAGGAACAAGAGTCCTAAGGGGGTTTGCATTGTCGTCTGCGAAAATGCACAACTCGCCGAACGCCAGTCGATCATCAACTTCACACCCGTTTCCCCTGCTGACCTGTTAGCGAGCAAAGACCGGCTACTGCTCCTCGGCGAAGCTCATTCACGGGTTCAGCCGGATGGATACATGGCTGCTATACGCGAGGCCATCGCGACGATGCCTCCTTCACTGCGACCCAGCGCGTCTGTAGTCGCTGACTACTTTGACCTAGTGGCGTCCGGGGAGAACGAGTTCATTGCACTGCCGAACATCGGTGCATTTCGGGACTCGTGTCGTCCCGCCGACATTCGGGGTGACCGCATTCGCGAAAACCTGATCCTGGCCTCTCGGCGCTCTAGTGGTGACGTCATCTCGTCAGATGACTTCTCGCGTATCCGGTCACGCGCTGAGCGAGTCCTTAGCCGCGCAACAAGTGGGCCGACCACTGCCGACAAATTCATGGAAATGCTTGAGAATGGAGACGACAGAATCCTCGTAGCCGTCAGCTATGACGAAGCCCGCGAAATCCTCACCGAGACGAGTAAGGGACTGGTGGCACAAACCACAGAAGCACTTCAAGACTACTCGAGAACGCTTCAGCCTGACAGATTGGAGCAGATTCCTATTGACGTCTACCTCGCCGAGGCAAACCGGCTGGAGGAATTCGAAGTCCGTCGGCCAGCAGCGCGAAGCCTTCTTGAGTTTGACGCAGTAGAGGGAGGTTCCGTGTTTGAGCCAAAACTGAGGCGTCGCATTTCGGCTCTGTTGCGAGAGCGCCGATTCGACTCAACTCCCGGCTCCTGCCCTGAAGTAGGTCTGGCGGGAGCTATTGCAGCTATTGAAGGGGCTCCCAACTCTTTGAGTGTGGTTGAGCCGGAACTGGATGATGATCCGACTGGAGCAACGCAGGCTCGCCACCAATTGACGCTCGCTATCGCAAGGATGCGACTGGCACCCGTCTTGCGTTCTCTCGCATCCCAAGGCTGCGAAGTCGATCCAGTGCTTACCGGTGATGTTTTTAGGGCCGACACCACTATGGCTCGCCAGTGGTTTGTGGAAGCCTGTCTTGACTGCAACAAGTCGTCAACGCTTAAGCTTCGCGTCACTGGGGTCGAGGATGCCGTAGAAGTGACGTGGGCTCCTGACCACGACGATGCAGCGTTGCTGCGGTGTGTTCTGGAATTCTCGGAGCAACCCGCGTTAACCCTCACTTCGTGCACACACCCAGACGCCCGTTTTATCGCGTCGTCTGATGGAATTGGTCGGGAGCCATTGTCGAACGCGACTGACCCACTAGCTCGTCGGTTGAAGCAGCTTTGTACCGACATTCTCAAGGACGGTCTCTCTCCTGAGGGCCTTCGTAACTGGGTCACCGAGTGGACAAGATGCGTCGAAGATAACCGCGCATTCGACGGTGAGGCTGAAGCGGAGGCACTGAGCACCGCGGGATGTGTCGCTCGGACCCCGGAAGCGGTCTCTAACCGCACCACATATGGTATGTCGGGTGTTGCACCACTAAAGGCCGAGTGGCTAGCCGACTATCTGGAGACAGCGGCAGACGTGGTCTACAAGCAACTCGGCAATACGCCCGACGATCCATCACTCGCCGAGATGGCGCACGATGTCGGGTGCAAAGCCCTTAAAGAGGTTACGGCTGCCCACTGCCCTGCCTTCCTGCGACTGAGCGACAGCGATACCCCACTTCTACCGACGAAGGAATCGCGCATCTGGTCCGTCTTCGGCGGTGACGCCGAACTGCTGAACTTCGAGTCACACGCAATGCATGCCGTAAACCGGGTTATCAGGCGCTTGGTCAGGCTTCAACCGGAAGTGGCGGGACACTTGCGATGCCTCGCCTTTGGCCCTGGTGCGGCATCCCTAATGCTCAAACAAGCCGTAGAAATCGCTGGATCAAGACTCGGCGAAGTCACAGTCCGCGTAATCGAACTTTTTGTCGTGGGGGACAACTCAGATCACGATGACACCCTTCGCAATGCACTCGCGTATGCTGACGACAAACTCCCTGCCAACGAGCTGGGAGAGCTACGCCTACGGTACTTCGACAACCTCACCGAGGCTTTCGACGAGCTTGGACGGCACCACGCTACTGTCCACTTTGCACTATTCACCGGCCTTACAGCCGGTGACCGTACTCCACAGATAGACCACGTTGACATCGAGCTGTGCGATGTTGCCAACGATCCTGAAGTTCTATTCAGCCCGCGGCTTTCGCAACGTCCCGGATACGAGCAGCGCGCCGTCCTGGCACCACCAAAGCCTTCAATGGCCACGGTGGCATGGCTGCGCCTGGCGAATGCCATCGACGACGTTTGGCCAGAAGACGGCGCACGACTCAACGTCCCAGAACTCCGTGTACGCGCCACAGGCTCACGAGATGACCTTCGCCTGCTGCACGAGATCGCAACCTGGGTTGCCACGCTGGATCGTTATGCAACTCGCGACAGCTTGGAACGCGCGCTAAGAGGCGAAGTCGCGATCCTGCATCAAGAGCGACGCCTCGGCTCTGATTCACCACTGGGATTGGTTGTCAGCCAGCGATCCGGAGGTCCCGTTGACCGGGCCATCGGAAGAAGCCTCCGCCACGCCGGTATCGTTCAGAACCCCACAGACTCCACCTCGATCGGCGAGCAACTGCGCCAAGTCGCAACCCAGGGATACGGAGTGCTTGCACTTGAGGCCGCCACCTCCGGAACCGGAATTAACGAACTCGTGGGCCATGTCGTAGGCTTCTCGATGCTGGGGACAGAATCGACACCATGGCCCCTACCCCCAGGCTGTCGACTACTGCTCCTCAGCCTTGACGAACACGCAGAATGGTTCATCGGGCAGCGACGGGCCGATCTGCTCGCCGTAGCGGTCGACACGCAGGATTGTGGGCTTCATGGCGCGATCATCGAGGTCAAGGCGCGTCGCTCAGATGCGACGCGCGCCGACGCTGAAGCACTGGACCAAATCCGCCGCACTCTTGTCGCTACCAGCTTCGCCGCGCAGCCCTTGCAAGGTCATATCGCATCCCGAGTATGGCTGAACCGAATCGCCGAGGCGCTTTATGCCGTAGCACGTGAGTCAAGCATTCGGCTCGACGCCAAAGAACTTGAAGCCATCGAAGCATTTCGGGCAGGAACAGGCACTCTTGAATGGGCGGGACTAGGCTTGGTTTTTGGCCCAGGATTGAACGACGACCGACGGGTTTACCACCACAAGATTGGGAGTGACCAAGTACCGATCGCCATGCGATCGGTCAGGCTGACCGAAGAGCTGCTCTGGGCGGCCGTCGGAACCAACCTACGTGAACTCAGAACAATGAAGGCTACCGAACAGCCGCTTGGCGGTGGCCGCGTCAAGCGCCGACCCGAAGCTGGAGTTGCACGACCTGAACGCGAAACTAAAGACGAACCAGAAGGTAACGCAACCAGCGAACATTCGGCGTCGCAGAATTCCGAACAGGCGTACAGTCAACATGGCGATGGCCAACCAACGGATGCAGACGATGGAACTACCGAGACATCGACATCGATACTGGTCTCGAACCGCACCCCCCACCCGATCCTCGGCTATGACGCATACTCAGGCGAGCCAGTCGAATGGCGCGTCACCGGCACAGGAGCATTGGCAAACGGACATGTCCAAATCTGGGGCTCATCGGGTGCAGGGAAGACTGAGTTCGTGAAGATGCTGCTCGCCCAACTCTCAGCGACGGGAACGCATTTCGGCATCGCCGACTTCAAGAACGATTATGGGTCCGATGCGCGACAGGACTTTCCTGCTTCAGTGGGGGCCACGTTCCATGACCTGTGGGGCCAACCAGGAGCGCCTTACAACCCCCTAGCATTGGCTACGGGCGAAGATCGGGACACCCGCGTCATCGAACTTCGCGACGCTATCGAAGAGGCCACTTCCTCATACCAACGAATTGGAACTCGCCAGAAGCGTGCAGTCGAAGAGGCGCTCAGGACGACCTACAGCAACGCACAAGCGGAGGGCAGGTTTCCAACGATGCTCGATCTCAGCAATCATCTTCCCGTCTCTGTGCGTCACATTCTCGGCGATCTCACTCAGTACCAGATCTTCACCGACGGGCCGCCCTTAGGAGAGGTGATCTCGGAGAACATTGTCTTCGGGCTGAACAGAATCCCCGGAAATGGCCAGACGACGGTACTGGCTGGCGCATTCCTACTTTCTTCAATTGGACTGGCGATCCAGGGCATGGAACCGGTTGCCAATACCATCCGCTATGTAGTCGTCGTGGACGAGGCCCACCGAGTTGCCCGGATCCGAGCTGTTGATTTGATGGTCAAGGAGGGCCGATCCAAGGGGCTGGCCGTGATTCTCGCAACGCAATCCCCCGGAGACCTACCTGAGACAGTCGACACCAACGCCCAGACGAGGATCTGCTTTCGGCTGTCTGATGCCATCATCGCAACTCAAGCAGCTCGCAAGCTCGACTCGAACGACAGAACACTGGCGCAACGCATCAGAACACTCGAGACAGGAGAGGCCCTTGTGTCGATGGAAGGGCAGCATCCACTCTCAGTGCGGATGCTTCAGCACTACCGTGACAACGACTTGCTCGGCGTACGTCGCAACGTCTAAATCCCGTGTGTGTATCCAACCTGCAATTCACTTCTCGGCGCGACACCGCTATAAGCCACGCAGCCGTGATGAGGCTCCAGGGCCGGTTCGAGGTGATGAGCGCAAAGCGCGTGGGCAGCTTAGAGATGCTTCCGCTCTCTCGTCGGCCTCGAGTTGCCGGTCACCGGCCTTTCACACCTCTTTCAAGAGCAGCACCAGCGAGCGGTTTGAGCACTCCTCCACTCGTACCACCTGGAAACGAATATCCCCTCTTTTGACCCCGCCTTGACCAACAGACAGCCGTGGCTGTGATGAACTGAGACAACCCGCGAACATCCGGATCGCTCATGTCAGCTCCAAGAAATATGCCCTTTGCCTCATTAGCTTGCTGTGTATCGCGTAGATGTCGCCTCGAATGTACGCCTGCTGCACTGTCACCAGACCTCTTGTGGACAAAGTCGTCTACTTCACTGCACATGTCAAAGGAAACGAGGACCCAGGTGGACGACGCGACCAGGACATCTACATTCGGGGACTCACCGTTTCACGGCTGTGGTCGTTCATCGGCGGGGTGTCGCAGAGTCCGAACTCGGTCCGATGTCTTCTGGACCTAGACGCTTGTCCGCCTACTCCGGGCTGCGGAACGCTTCGATGCGGCAGTCGAGATTGAGGAACAGCGACAACTACCGCTGAATGTTGGCGACGGTGATCTCGTTAAGGAGCGCCAACCGCTGATCGGAGTCTTGATGGGTTTGGGGTCGGGAACTTGATCGCACGCGCTGTTGAGTCCTTTTGTCGGCGGCCATGAGAT
>JAKZTU010000083.1:0-9409 GCA_047516945.1 Acidimicrobiales bacterium | reverse complement strand
TCGCCGAGTTGGGTCGTGTTGCGCATTTCGTTGTCCCAGTTGCGCAGTCGCCGTTTGTCGCCGAGATCCTTGTAGGGGTTCTTGTAGCGTCCGCGCCAAGCATCAAACTCTTCATGCCAGGCGGAGTCGAGATACTCGCGGTATGCGCTGTGACTGGCACCTGCGTGGGTATCAGCAGAAATCACCGTGTAATTGTCGGCCATGCCCTTAGCTTGACGGCTCGAACTCCAACGGGCAAATGGGAATGGACGAGTAGAAGGCTCGCCGATCAGTTGTTGGGGCTGGTTAATTGGCGGGGAGGTCTCTAAAGGGGGTGTCGGATGGCGGTGCTGGTTCTTTGGGGAGACCGAGGAAACGCTCGCCGATGATGTTTCGCTGCACCTGGTCGGTGCCGCCATAGATCGCAGGCGCCGGAGAATGCAGAGTCTTGCGTTGAACGTCGCCCTTGCCGGGGCCTGCGTTGGCGTCGGCACCCGAGAGCATGCCAGCCGCACCAATCGATTGGTTACCCACCTCACGCCGCATCCGCGCTATTTCGCTCATCGCCAACTTTCCGAGGTTGCCGATGGCTGGGACTGTGCGGTGGCGAGCTCGCAGGCCCAGCATGCGGTTTACCTCTTCACGGATATACAAGCGCATCCGGGCGTCAAGACGCGCCGTCGTGTCAAGCCCTAGTTCCGTGGAGATCTGGTGGTACCAAACGGCTGTAGGCAACTTCTCGGCTTCGTTGGGATCCGAATTGCGAGTCTCAAAGCTGTAGTAACCGAAGCTGCCTGCAGGCTTGTGCAGGTCTGGGGAGTTGCGGCCAGCGCTGGCAAATGGAAGCATCACACCCGCTCCGGCGAGGCTGGCTCGCTCGTGCAGGAGAGTGGTGTTGGCAACTCTCCAGCCATCGTTGACATCTCCGATTACGGCATTGTGGTCGACAACAGCGTGGTCCATAAAAACCTCGTTGAAGAATGCCTGGCCGGTCATCTCGACAAGCGGGCGAATATCGACGCTGCTTTGTCGCATAGGGAAGGCGAACCAGGTGATACCGGCATGCTTGGGCTTGTCCCGGTCGCTGCGGGCTATGAGCATTCCGTAGTCGGTGCCCTCCGCAAGGCTGGTCCATACCTTCTGTCCGTTGATCGTCCAGATGTCACCGTCACGTACCGCTGAAGTCTGAAGCCCGGCTAGGTCCGAACCTGCGCCGGGTTCAGAAAATAGCTGACACCAAGACTCTTGCCCGGTGAGCATTGGTGGGATGTAGCGCTCGATCTGTTCGGCCGTGCCGTGAGTGGCGATGGTAGGCGCAGCCATCATCGTGGAGATTCCGATCGCAGGTCCGAGAGTGCCAACGTCGCGCAGTCCGCGGCGCGACTCGTTTTCTTCCTGGCGTGAATAGCCGCGTCCGAACGCATTGTCAGGGAGCGAGGGGAGGCAATAGCGGGCTTCAAAGAGGCACTCCCACCACTGCGCAACCGTCATCTCTGGATCCCAGTTTGCCTTGGCCCAAGAGCGAGCCTGGTCTCTGATCGTTGTCATGTTGGTTCGTGTCGGTAGGCGGTCCGGTGGCAAGAGGTTATCGGTAGATTGTATACGAACATATGTTCGTATACGGTAAGGCTTCGTGAGTTGGCAGCACTTCAATGCTCCCTGGAAAGACCTTGAGAGTATACTTTCGGACCGTCACGCGCCGCTTCCGCCTCTGCCTGCCCCTGCGGTATCCACCCCGCCTCGCAAGCAGGGCTCAGTGCCCTATGCGGAGTTGCACTGTCACTCCAACTTTTCGTTTCTCGACGGTGCCTCGCACCCTGAAGAACTGGTCAACGAAGCAGCCCGAATCGGCCTGGAAGCGTTGGCTCTTACTGACCACAACGGCTTTTACGGCATTGTCCGGTTCGCAGAAGCCGCCCGTGCCGTAGGTCTTCGCACCGTCTTTGGTGCTGAACTCACTCTGGCCCCCACCAAGGAGTCTCCAGCTGAAGAGTCTCTGGCTGCAGCGACGCTGACCAAGCAGTCCTCAGCTGAGTTGACCAATCTCAAGAGAACTGGCCCGGCAGATCCCAAGGGGAGGCACCTACTTGTGCTGGCTCGTGATCCACGGGGGTATGCCCTGCTGGCTCGGGCCATCAGCGAAGGACAGTTGGCAGGAAAGAAGAACGCTCCACGGATTGACTATGAACGTCTTGTTGAACTTGGTGGCGCGGGCACTGGCGACCATTGGGTGGTGCTCACCGGGTGCCGTAAAGGCTCGGTGCCCGAAGCGCTGGTCAACGAAGGCCCGACCGCGGCAGCCAAGGCGCTTGAGCGGTTGGTTACCGATTTCGGTCGCTCGAATGTGGTTGTGGAGTTGTGGGACCACGGCCTACCGATCGATTCGGTTCGCAACGATGGGCTGGCTGAGTTGGCTATGTCGCATCGACTCAAGCTGATTGCCAGCGGCAATGTCCACCATCACAGCGTTGCCCGACAGCGTTTGGCTGCGGCCATGGCAGCGGTGCGTGCCCGCCGCAGCCTCGACGAGATTGACGGTTGGCTCCCACCCGCCGGCCGTCACCTGCGATCAGGCGCCGAGCAGGCCACCCGTTTTGCTCGTTACCCCGGTGTGGTTTCTGAAGCTGCCGCCCTAGGGATCGAGTGTGCGTTCGACTTGAAGCTCATTGCTCCCAACCTGCCTCCCTTTCCGTGCCCCGACGGGTTGGATGAGATGGGGTATCTTCGGCGGCTGGTAGATCAGGGTGGCGCTAGCCGTTATGGCCCGCGATCATCTGAGCGGGTTCCGGGAGCTTGGACACAGCTCGACAGAGAGTTGGAGCTAATCGAACAACTCGGATTTCCCGGCTATTTCCTAGTCGTGTACGACATCGTTGAGTTTTGTCGGAAGTCTGACATTCTCTGCCAAGGCCGAGGCTCGGCGGCCAACTCAGCGGTGTGTTTCGCTCTGGGTGTCACCAACGTTGATGCTGTCTCGCTGGGGTTGCTGTTTGAACGTTTCCTGTCTCCTCAACGTGATGGCCCGCCCGACATCGACATCGACATCGAAAGCGACCGACGAGAAGAGGTCATCCAGTACGTCTACAAGCGGCATGGCCGTCATCACGCCGCCCAAGTCGCCAACGTGATCTCCTACCGGTCCAAGTCGGCGATTCGAGACATGGCTAAGGCGCTCGGCTATACCACAGGCCAACAAGACGCTTTCTCCAAACAAGTCGATCGTTGGCGCCCGTGGCCCGAGCGGCCCGGTGAGCGCAGCGAACAAGAGCGGGAAGCGCCGTGGCCCGAGCGGCCCGGTGAGCGCAGCGAACAAGAGCGGGAAGGCAACATAAAACTGAATGAGGCGCAACGCGATACTGCCATCCCGACTCCGGTATTGGAACTAGCCGCGGAAATCGAACATTTTCCACGTCATCTTGGAATCCATTCGGGTGGCATGGTGATGTGCGACCGGCCAGTGATCGAGGTGTGCCCAGTCGAGTGGGGGCAGATGGCCGACCGCAGCGTTTTGCAATGGGACAAGGACGATTGTGCCTCCGCAGGTCTGGTGAAGTTCGACCTTCTCGGGCTGGGGATGCTCTCAGCGCTGCGTTACGCCATCGACCTCATCGCCGAACACGACGGCCAAGAAATAGACCTCGCCATGTTGCCCCAGGATGACCGGGTCTACGAAATGCTCCAGAAGGCTGACACGATTGGAGTGTTCCAGGTCGAATCGCGGGCGCAGATGGCCACTCTGCCGCGGCTCAAGCCTCGTTGTTTCTACGACCTCGTAGTGGAGGTGGCGCTCATCCGACCCGGCCCGATCCAAGGTGGTTCGGTGCACCCCTATATTCGGCGGCGCAGCGGCCTCGAAGCGGTCACCTATCTGCACCCGTTGCTTGAGAATGCTCTGGCCAAGACACTCGGCATCCCCGTGTTTCAGGAGCAGCTGATGCAGATTGCCATTGACGTCGCCGGTTTCACTGCCTCTGAAGCCGACCAGCTACGTCAAGCAATCGGCTCAAAAAGAAGTCGTGAACGCATGGAACAGCTTAAGCAGCGCTTCTTTGAAGGTATGCGGGAGCGGGACATCAGCGACGATATTGGTGACCAGATCTGGCTCAAGCTCGCGGCTTTCGCCAACTACGGCTTCCCTGAGAGCCACTCGGTGTCGTTCTCGTATCTCGTCTATGCCTCGGCATGGATCAAGTATCACTATCCCGCCGCGTTTTGTGCGGCACTGCTCAACGCTCAACCGATGGGATTCTGGTCACCCCATACCCTGGTAGGTGACGCTCGACGCCATAAAGTGGTGGTCAACACCGTTGATCTCAATGCCTCGGCCGCCAAAGCGGTTCTAGAGCCGGACAAGACAAGCACAGGTGGATGGGCGGTGAGGCTTGGCCTCGGCTATGTGCGTGGAATCGGAGAAGAACTCGCCGAACAGATCGACGCTGGTCGTCCCTACGTCTCAGTTGAGGACCTTCGTCGTCGGGTGCCGCAAGTGCCGCTTACGGTGCTTGAGGTTCTCGCTACCGCGGGAGCGTTCGGTTGTTTTGGCATCGACCGGCGATCAGCGTTGTGGACAGCCGGGGCGATGACTCAAACCGCTGCGGATCGCTTGCCGGGGATCGTTACCGGTGATAAGGCGCCGAATTTGCCACGCATGTCACCCGCTGAGTTGTCACATTCTGATCTTTGGGCCACAGGTATTGCTCCCGACGGTCACCCCACTGTTTTTGTTCGCTCAGAACTCAGTGAGTCCGGTGTGGTCACCGCCGCGGGTCTCGTTGATCGCAGCGATGGTGAACGAGTGTTGGTCGGGGGAGTGGTGACACATCGCCAACGACCTCCCACCGCTGGTGGTGTCACCTTTTTGAGTTTGGAAGACGAGACCGGTTTGATCAACGTGGTTGTCTCTTCAGGCTGTTGGCAGCGCTACAGGAACGCAGCTCTCGGTGCTTCGGCGCTGTTGATCCGCGGTCGACTCGAAAAAGCCGAGGGCGTCATCAATGTCGTTGCCGACAAACTTCAACCACTTACAGTAGGGATTGCTCCCGCCAGCCGCGATTTTCGCTGACCGTGCGGTGTTGTCGCCGGGCGTAGCCGGTGCCGCGCCGCGTTGCTGCCCGACATCTAAGCTGCCAAGGGTGATCATCGTTCGGATTCTCGTGGGGGTTTTAGGGGGCCTAACGGCTCTCGCCACGATGGGATCGGCGGTCCGAACAGTTGTGGTGCCCCGAGGCGAGCAGTCGTTTCTTGCCAATGCCACCGTGCTGACAATGCGCAGAGTGTTCAACGGGGCAGCTCGCCGACGCAAGAACTGGCGCAAAGCCGAAACCGTCAAGGCTCGGTTCGCGCCGGTAACCCTGATGATGTTCCCCTTCGTCTGGGCTACCGGCGTGATCATTGGCTGCTCCGGTGTGTTCTGGGCCCTGGGAGTTCGGCCCTATCAAGATGCGTTCGTCCTTTCTGGTTCCTCGCTCACAACACTTGGCTTTCGCGCCACAGAAGATCTCCCAACCCTGGTTGTTGCAATCGTGGAGGGGATTGTGGGCCTTGGTCTGGTTGCTCTACTGATCAGTTTCTTGCCGACCATCTACGGCGCTTTCTCAAGACGAGAAACCACGGTCGCGAAATGGCATCTGCGTTCCACGGGACTAGACGGAGTTGCCAGCCCCGCTTCGATGCTCATGCGTCGTCATCTCATCGGTTCTCTCGACGACATGCAGCACGCTTGGTACGAATGGGAAGACTGGTTCGTTGAGATTGAGGAGAGCCACACCAGCTTCCCGATCTTGGTCTATTTCCGCTCACCGGTACCAGAGCGGTCGTGGATTACCAGCGCCGGGTTGGCACTTGACTCAGCGTCCCTCTACTGCTCGGCGCTTAATCTTGGTAGCGACCCTCGTGCTCAGTTGATGATCCGCACCGGCACTTTGTCGCTGCGACGGATCTGTGACTATTTCGGGTTCGAATACGACCCCGATCCATCTCCTGACGATCCAATAGCCATCGATCAGGACGAGTTTGACCAAGTGTACGAGCTCTTCAAGACGGTTGGGATGCCCGTCGTGGCTGATCGTGAGCAGGCCTGGCGGGACTTTGCAGGCTGGCGCGTCAACTACGACCGTCCGCTGTTGTCACTTGCCACTTGGGTGGAAGCGACAAAAGCACCCTGGTCATCGGATCGTCGAATTTCCATTCGTCGGCCGCGGGTGTTTCAACGTCTGAGGCGAACAAGATGAGCCGTCACGGTTCGGGAATCGGTTAGCGGGCTGATGCGAGCGAGTCGTATGCTCCGCCTCGCGCGCCGGTGGCGCGCCGTCATTGGCAAGGATCAACGCGCTTACCGTGACAGCTTTGTTGCCCTAGTCCTTTCTGCGATCACGAGCCTTGTTGCCGGTGTGACTTTGGCGACGACCACCGACACCCTCGAAGAACTCCCTGGCTTGCTGCTGTTGGTACCAGCTGCGCTGGCGGTAAAAGGCAACGTGTTCGGTGCTTTGGGGAGCAGGCTTGGTACCAGTATCCACGCGGGTACGTTTCGGTTGAGTCCCCGCCTTGACTCAGCAGTCGGTCAAAACATCGTGGCGGCGATGCTGCTGAGTTTGGTGATATCGGTGGTGATCGCGGTGATGGCCAAGGGCGTTGCCATTGTCTTTGCGGTGTCGCCAACCATGTCGTTAGCGGACTTCATTGTGGTGTCGACGGTGGGCGGCATGCTTGCTTCCGTTTTCATGTTGGCGATTACGCTGCTGTTGGCCAACGGCTCGGGGCGTTACGGGTGGGACCTCGACAACGTGGTGTCGCCGTTGGTAACCGCCGCCAGTGACTTGATGAGTCTCCCGGCACTGATACTGGCCGCGCGACTCGCCGGCGTCGAAGGATTCACACCTGTGACTGCCGCGGCTCTTGTCGTTGTATCTGTTGGCGGCCTGTTGTGGTCGCTGATAGCCAACCACCGACTTTTGAGCGCCATCGTGCGCGAGTCGATTCCGGTGCTGGCACTGGCTGGCCTGCTTGATTTGATCGCCGGAATTACCATTGAGAAACGGCTCGACGACCTTCTCGAATATCCCGTGTTGTTGGTGCTTCTTCCTGGGTTCTTGGGCACAGCGGGTGGGCTCGGTGGAGTGCTGTCGAGTCGCCTTTCGACCAAAGTTCATTTGGGTTTGCTGCGTCCGGGGCCTGTGCCCCGGGGTTCTGCGGGGTCCGACATCGCCATGATCTTTGGCTTGTCGATCCCAGTGTTTGTAATAACGGGAGCAGTCGCCGAACTTGGCGGTGTATTGACGAACCAGGCCAGTCCCGGCTTGATTGACCTTGTAGCAGTGGCCCTGATCGGCGGTCTGTTGGCGACGATCTGCGTTGTGATCGTTGCCTACTACGTAACGATTATTGCAGTCAGATTCGGACTCGATCCCGATACTCACGGCATTCCAATGGTGACGTCATCCTTGGATTTTGTGGGTGCTTTCGCCCTTATTCTGGCCATTGTGGCCGTGGGGGTGGCTTGAGTTGTGACGCACGCCTCTAGTGTATTTACCTATAACGGAGTAACGAGATAATGGAAGACAGACCGCGCAACCTGCGGGAGATGCTCGCCACCGCCAAGGACAAGTCCGAGCTGATGGTCGATCTGGCGTACGCCGCGCTGTTCTTTGGCGATCCAGACATGGCTGAAGAAATCGCAGACTTGGAAGAAGAAATGAGCCACTTGGTTCACGACATGCGCGGTGTCTGTGTGATGGCTGTGCGTCACCCCCGCGAATCCGAAGGGATGTCGTCGGTGCTGCAAGTGATCTCGGCGATCGAACGCATCGCCAACGACGCCGTCGACATCGCCCGCATCGTCACCCACAAACTCGGGATTCCAGCTGAGCTCGTGGCCGATTTATCGGCCGCCGAGGAAGTGAGCCATCGTGTATTGGTCTCGCAGGGATCGCGACTCACTCACCGGCCCTTGCGTGACCATGAGCTCCCGGTTCAGACAGGCATGCGCGTGATGGCGGTGCGCCGCCAGCATTGGATCACCGACGTAGACGGCGACACTGTGTTGATACCGGGCGATGTTCTGTTCCTACGAGGATCGCCTGACGGAATAGGGCGTTTGAGAGAATTGGCCGGCGCCGCGCCTTGGGAAGCTCCGCAGCTACCCGAAGATCCGTTTGTGACAGACCTGGACCGAGCGGTCGATGTGCTGGTTGAAATGAAAAACCTCAGCGAAGTTGCGGTTGGTTTGGCGTATTCGGCCCTTGTCCTCGGCGATCTCGGGCTCGCGGCGGAGGTCCGCCACATTGAAGATCGCCTCGATGAAATGAAGGACCGCCTTGAGCTTTGGGTTCTGCGGGCTGCGTCGGAAAAGGTTGACCCTTCACCGTTGCGAGGTTTGCTCCATTTGTCCCAGGCAGCCGAAGACATCGGCGACCAAGCCCAAGCCATGGTATGGCTAATCGAGAAACAAGAAGACGTTCACCCGATCCTGGAGTTGGCCCTTGGCGACAGCGATGAGGTGGTGATCCGGGTGCCTGTTCGTGCCGAAAGCGAAGCAGCTGGTCGGCTTCTCTCCGAACTGCGGCTCAACATCGAGCCCGGTTTCACTGTCCTCGCCATACGGCGCGGTGAACAGTATGTGTATCGACCCCGCGGTCGTGCCCGACTTGCTGCCGGAGACGAGTTGATAGCCAGCGGCCCCGACGAAGGACGCGAACTCCTCGCTCGGCGCTGCGGATGGCGCTTGATCGACCCCGACGGTGATGGGGATATGGAACTAGAGCCAGTCTCGGGTCGTTAGCGCGCCGGTCAGCTAGGCCGATGCTTCTGTCGCCCAGCAGAGAACAGCACTGTCTTCGTGCACTGTTTCGTTGTGTGATGCCCGAGATCAGTGCCGAAGCCTGGAGCCGACAACCTGACAGGTGTTGGTGGGATCGTTAGGGGTGAAGCGTTACCCCAAACAAGACTGACGATGGCACCGAAACGACGGCGAAGCGGGCTGGTACGAGCATCCCGCCCCATAGCAACGGTGCCATCCAGGATGACCCATAAACGATGCCCTAGAAATCAGCCCGCGTCGGTCTGCCCATAATCGTTGTTTCCCCAGCAGGTGATCGTGTTGTCGGTACGTATCGCGCAACTGTAGTCATCGCCCGCACGGACAGCTTTGAAGCGACCTGTCGGTACGTCGGTCTGCCCCCAGTCGTTGTTTCCCCAGCAGGTGATCGTGTTGTCGGGACGTAACCCGCAACTATGGACGTCGTGTGCACTGACAGTTTTGAAACTACCTGTCGGCGCATCGGCCTGCCCATACCAGTTGCCTCCCCAGCAGATGATCGTGTCGTCGGTACGTAACCCGCAACTATGGTTGCCGCCTACACTGACAGCTTTGAAACTTCCTGTCGGCACATCGGTCTGCCCATCGCCGTTCAAGCCCCAGCAGGTGATCGTG
>JAKZTU010000082.1:0-5304 GCA_047516945.1 Acidimicrobiales bacterium | reverse complement strand
TTTACGAGAGCGTTGCTCTACCAACTGAGCTACTCGGGCAAGACACCGAAAGGTACCAAACCTCAACCTCGAAACCGCGCGATTGTGTGAACCTGGCACTTCAAAAGCGCGGGTTGATCAGTATCGATGTGGGCCGAGGTGCGGTTCCTGGGTCAACTCTTGGGGTTGGCACCATCAATTGTCTGGCAGATGGTGGTGATGAGGTTAGATCGCCAGCCGTCACCGTCCCGGGGGTCTGCGGTCATACCGTTGACTACTGCTGCCACCGCGAGCTTGCGGTGTGGGTCATAGCAGCCGAAGGGACTACCGACGAGGCCCGTGTGGCCGATGGCGTCAGGGCTTATTTCAGGTCCATAACCGTGGTCTGCGAGGTCGGTCATGAACCCCGGCGCGAAACTGCATGTCTTGGCAAGGGTCTTGTCATAACTTCGGGCCCGGCGGTGAAATTGAAGAGCTTCGTTGAGATACAAGGGAGTGGGGAATCCCGCTAGTGGGGTTCCTCGGAGCACGATTCCGACGAGCCGATAGAACTCGCATAGACCCTTCGCATTGGCGTACGCCCCCATTATGTGGCGGTTGTGCTGCGCGATCCCGGCCACCGCGTCGGAATACAGCGGCCGTGCCAGCACCGGCAAACCGGTTATATAGAATCCGAAATGGTCGAGGGGGTGTTCAAGAGCTTCGTCGCTGACATCAAACGTGAAATCACTAGCCAGTTCGTGGGTGTTCAGGAAGTCGCCAATCGCGTGCTCGATGTTACGACCGGACAGAGCCTTGATGAGGTCTGCGGTTATTACGCTGGCGCAAAACTCCGAAAACGCCGGAACATCCGGCTCGGCTTGTGCGCTACGCGCCTGTGACAACACGTCTTCGAATGGCATCAGGTTGGCTGTCACCAAGTCAGGGTGGCGAAGTCCGCACGAGTGGTTCAGCACGGAACCCACCGGCACACCAACCATACTTGCCGAGGCGGTATAGATATTGGCTGTCGAGGTCGTCAACGACAACCCCGCGTCTTCCAATGCTTGCATCAAAATGAGCGCTGAAACGGGCTTGGACGCGCACCAGACATTGAACAAGTGAGCATCTTGGAGGGGGCGGTCGCCTACTTGCGAACCAACCGTCGCGCACACCGTTGCACTGCCATCAACCGACACGGCAAGCTGCGCGCCGGTGGCGAACATCCGTTCTATGCACATGTCTGCGAGCATGTCCGCACCTGCTATCGCTGCGGCACCAGCAACCTGGACACCGTCGGGTCTCACAACAGCGCTCCATGTGTCGTCCAGGCGCGGCGATGGTTGCCGACAAGGCGAACCAGCACTGCAGCCGCTTGCGCAAGATCTGGAGGAATCGTGAAACCGCCAGACATCAACAACGTGCCTGCCAGCACGCCCATGATGAACGGGCTACCGGTGTCCAACGACACCGAAGGCAGATCGATCAGACGTTCCTGTCCAGTACACCACGACATCACCTCATCAACACTTCCAGTGATCACTATCTCGGGGTCCACAGGGGCTCGCGTCGGTTCATCAGAACCGACCGGAAAGCCGTCCTCCAGGCGGACATCAACCTCGAATCCAACGGTTGGGTCCAAAGCTAGCCCCAACAAACGCAAACGAGCAAAAAAGGTTGCATCTGGAACACCATCAACCGACGCGTAAGCATCGAAAAAGCGACGATCAACTGACCACCAAACCGGTCCCAGGCCCCAATCCACGGTCGCTTCCCTCAAGACTCTGCCAGATCGGGGATCCCAGTATTCAGACTCCGTTTCGCGATTGTCGAAATAGCTCTCGACTACACAAACCCCGTCGGTTGTTCCAAAACCGGCTGAACCAAACTCGGACTCGCCGTCCTCGGTCGTTACCAACTGACCACCCGACCACAACCGCCACTTCGACGCCTGAGCGCCGCCGACACCGATACGGACGACTTCTACCAAATCAACCCCGTCAACCACCACACTCCCAACCTAAGGAACCGGAACAGTCGTGCTGGCAACGTCAGCAACGGAGGTCGGCGGCACCCCGTCCCCAGTAGTCACGGTCGTCCTTGGCGCAGAAAGCTCGACGGCAGCGGACCGTAACACCGTCGCTAGATGATCGAGAGTTTCCAAGTTCCCCCAAGCATCGTCCAATGCGTGGAGACCTTCCAGATAGTGAGCCTCAGGAATCGGAGCTGGCCGTTCCACCAAGTTGTTCTCAAGCGCTCCCGTCCCCACATCGGGGGTGTCGTCCTCCAACAGATCACTAGGAACCGAACCAGACCCATCAGGCCCACCGGTTTCCGATATGCCCCCAGATGTGTCGTCTTCGAGAAGCTCCCAAATACCTTCATCCAACCAGAACAAATCAGAATGTGGCCAAAAAGCTCCGTCAATAGGTTCACCGCCGGCGTCTCTCAACTCAAGTCGAGAAGATTGTTTCCCCCAGGATCCTGCAACAACTACTCGTGGTGTGCCTGCCAATACCGGATCAACCCACTTAGACCCGATGTTCACACCTGCATAGACCTGGACATCAAGAATCTCACCCACATTGATATCGCCCCTAAAGACCTCGGTGACACGGATGCGATAAGCAGCATAGTTGAAGTTATTCAATCTTGGAATCTCATTTTCTCTCACAGCACGCCGTTCTTGTTCTAGTTCCAGCCGATCAGCGGGCGTAGCTCCCGAAGCCTCCATGCTTCTTTCTCTTTCGTCAAGTTCTGTTAGGGCAATTCGCTTTTCAGCCTCGGTCAACGGGCGTTGTGCTGAGATTTCTGACTCAGTCACACCAGCGACAATTTCAAAGAGGTAGCCTGCAACAACGATTTCTGAATTGTCTAACGTATAATTCGCGCCTAGTAGCGGACTGTAGTCAACTTCGTTTTCGCCAAAGGTGCTGTCCATCAAGTCCCGCAGATATCCTGAACTGACTTTCACAACAAACGGTGAAGTACTGCCAGAATTATTGGAATTACCATCCGTTGGATCAGCAACAACATCAAGAACGGTACCAACAGCCTGGGTAGAAACTTGCGACCCTTTCTCGGAAACCGGATTCATCTGACCGTCGCCGGACGACGAACAAGTTGCCAGCACACATACGGCCGCGAGGACTACCATTGACACGCGGTTCTCCAAAATCCACCTCATTGAGCACCCTCAGTTCGCATCACGGGTCCTTTCTCATGACTCACTATTTGTTACCTGGACTAGGCGGAGGAGTCGTTGTCGTGGGCGGAGAAGTCGTTGTCGTGGGCGGAGAAGTCGTTGTCGTGGGCGGAGAAGTCGTTGTCGTGGGCGGAGAAGTCGGACGCGGCGCTGACGTGGGCGGAGAAGTCGGACGCGGCGCTGACGTAGGCGGAGAAGTCGTGGTAGTTGGTTGCGAAACATTCGGACAAGGCCGTGGGTATGGAAGAGACGTTGATGTCGGAACATGCGGGTGACTACGATAGGCAAAGTTAATATGAGCAAGATCATGATCGTCGAAAGTAACCCATTGCGATGTGGCATCTGGGACAGGACCTTGCATCATTACAGAACGTTTACATCCGACCGGATCGTGACCAAGTCCAATGGAGTGACCGATCTCATGAAACGCTGTTTTTTGCCTGTCAACAGTTTCGTCGTCGTAGCCATTTGAATGATCACTCCTGTCCAATTCTTCAAAATCTAACGTGATTGTAGCTGCATAGCACACCCCAGAACTCTTGTCCGTACACTGGTAAGTTCCTCTACGATGGCTATTCGGGAGTGGGTTTAGATCAGCCACTATCCACTTGATGTCCGTATAGTTTCTACAGTTCGTCGATTCTCCCACACGCATCACCGTTGTTGATTCGAGCATTGTCATGGCGCTTCTTACCGTAGCGAGGCGACTCGCGAACTCCGGGTCGTTTGGTCCACCATCAAGACCGTCGCCGATACAGTAGGTATGGTATACGCTATCTGCGATCACTTCGGCTCGGTTACCTGGGAAGGGATTTGCTTCTGCGGGTAGAGGTCGGGAACCCAACAACATCACGGCAGTGAGCGCTGCGACCCCGCCCAACAGAAACCACGCCTTCGTGGCCTCCGATACCGAGTACCTTCGCTCCGTCATGATTACGTAGCGTACCTTCGTCTGCATTGAATGCGAATCACAAAGGGCACAACCAATTCAACCTCAGAAACCGGCTCTCCGCGTTTGAGGTCGGAGTCAGCGGGGTGAGGGTCCGCCGTTGAACGCGAGGAGGTGCTCAGCGTCGACGACGAACCCGGTGAGCCGCTGCGGGTGCATATCCGCCAGCGGGCACCGAGACCGGACTGCGACGGTTGTGGCGGACTGATGTGGTCTAACGGGGAGCGGGAGGTGGAACTGGAACGCGTCGGTGCGCCGCTTTGGTGAGGTGCTGTTGGACGCCGACATCGAGCGCATCGCCCAGACTGAGGCACTCGGGCTCGACGAGCACCTGATGTGGCGGCGGGGCCGGTTCAAGACCAAGGCCTGAGCGACTAGCATCGTCGATGTCGGGCGGGGCCAGTTCCTAGATGTAGTGCCACACAGAACCGCGCAGGCACCGACACGGTGGCTGTGTGAACAACCCCGCAGCTGGCTGGTGGGCATCAGTTGGGTGGTGCTGGACCTCTCAGGGCCGTACCGGGCCGCGTTCAACACGGCGCTGCCACACGCCAGCAGGTCGCGGACCCGTTCCATGTCGTACGGTTGGGCAACGACGCACTAGACGAGGTCCGCCGCCGGGTCCAAGACCAGACACTGGGCCACCGCGGCCGCAAAGACGACCCGCTGTACCGGGCCCGCAAACTGTTGTTGTCAGCCTCTGAGCGCATCACCGACAACGGACAGATCAGGTTGCGGGGACTGCTCAATGCAGGCGACCCCCACGGCGAGGTCCGCAACGCCTGGCACGCCAACCAAACCCTGCGCGGCATCTATGACATCGCCGACCCCCAAACCGGCGCCGCGACAGTCGAACAACTCGCCGCCGACCTGCAAGACCCCTGGCTGCCCGAAGAGATCAACCGGCTGGGCCGCACCCTGTGGCGCTGGCGCACCCAGATCGCCAACTGGCACACCGCCAGGGTCACCAACGCAGCCACCTAAGCAATCTGCAATTGCCACTTTCAATTTAACCATCGAGCTTCAGTAGCAGCGCTTGTAGGAGTAGAGACTCGTTGGGGTTGCGGATCAGCGCATCGGTACTGTGACTGAGGCGATCGACCGCCTCAAGAGCAACCTCACCACCCAACTCGGCCACGACCAGCTCGCGGTAGCGGGCCGCGAGCGTGGCGAAACCGAACCGCAGTTCCTC
>JAKZTU010000081.1:0-17941 GCA_047516945.1 Acidimicrobiales bacterium | reverse complement strand
AGCCCGAGAGAAGGCGACCGCACATACGAGTACGTAGCGATGGCGGTGATGCTGTTGATAGGCGTGGCCTTTTGGCTAGCGATGCTGGGGGTGCTGGTGTTTTCGGGGTGGTACCTGATAGCTGAACGCAGCGAGACCTGGATCACGATTCTCAGCGCCGCCGCCCTCTGCATCTTCGGCCTGCCTCTGCTGTTGATCTTGCTGCTCGAACGTCGGTCACGACAAAGCACCGAAGAGATGTACGGGCTGGACGTGAATCCGACCGATGAACTTGCCAAGCGCAGTGTCGCCAAGCAACGGGCCCGTTGGCGCAAACGACCCAAGATCAAGCGCCGTCGCAGACACCGCCACTAGCGATCTCCCGACCTGTACAAGTAGCTCGTGCGTTGCTCATACGTGGGTCGTGCGTTGCTCATAAGTGGCCGAAACGGCTATAGTTCGCGGCAGAGGACACGGAAGGCAGAATCGATGACGCGCTCTGGCGAAGGTGTGATGACCGAGCAGTTGACTCTGCCCGATGAACTGGTCCTAACACTGTTAAACGAAGAGAGCGGTTACTTTCGACAGGTACCCGGGTGGAGTCTGAACTGCGCAGTGGTCGGTTCCGCGCTCGCGGAACTGTCACTTATTGGTCGCGTCGACACTGACATGGAGTCCCTGATCCTTCTGGATAAGACCCCCACCGGCGACCCCTGTCTCGATCCCATCCTCAAGGCAATTGCGGCCGAGCCGACCCAACGCAACGCCCAGTACTGGGTGGAGCGCCTCGCGCCGCGCGCCGAGGCGATCATCGACACGACCCTGGAACGCCTGGTCCAGTTGGAGATCCTGCAACATCACGACGGCGACTTCTGGTCTTTGGCCCAAACCGCCTGGCGGACGGGACTCCACGCAGGCTCCGAAGTCGGCACTGCTGTTGAATTCGTCAAGACCCGTATCAGCAGAGCCATCTTCAGCGATGAGATCCCAGACCCAAGAGACATCATCATCATCTGTCTCATCCACACCTGCGATGTCTTGCGCTACATCTTCGAACTCGATGAAGAGTATGAGGCGCGGGTCGAGCAGGTCACAAAGATGGACTTGATCGGCCGCTCCATCGCCGATGCCGTCCACGAGAACATTGCTCGACCGTTGTTCCGCCGAACAGCTTTGACGAAGGCGATTCCCGTCGTTCCGCTGCGGAAGGTGGTGCGCAAAAAACATGCTCGCAACGGCAACCTCCCCGCACTCTTCGCGGAACTCGGCGAAGAGTACGGCCCTGTGTTCGAACTCCGGCCGCCGTTCCAAGAGCGCATGATCTTTCTTGTCGGACCCGAAACGAATCACTGGGTGCACCGCCACGGTCGCACCTACCTGCGAGCCAGGGATTACCTGGAGGATTTCGAAAAGGTCTATGGGGGATCAGGACTGTTGCCCTCCCTGGACGGCGCCGATCACTTTCGGTATCGAAAGTCCATTCAGCCTGGATATTCTCGCACGAGGCTCGTCGGTCAGTTGGATGAGTTCTATTCCTATGCACGAAACCACTTGGCGACTTGGGAGGTTGGCGACAAGCGCTCCGCGGTGGACACTTGCCGGAAGCTGATCAACTCGGAGTTGTCGCCGCTGTCTGTCAGCGTCGATTCGCAAGACATCGTCGAAGATTTGCACAAGTACAAGGAGCGAGCGCTCAAGACTCACATCGCCAGGATGCTCCCCAAGTTCATGCTCAAGACCCCATCCATGAGGCGCCGGGCGAAACTGATCGACGAGGTAGTGGATCGGGTTCTGAGTGTCCATACACCCGCCCAGCGGGAGGGTTGCCCCCGCGATCTCGCTGATGACCTGCTGAACATGCACGCAGCAGACAGGCAGTTCCTTCCAGAGTCGAATCTACGTTTCGTGCTCTCGGCTCCGTTGATCGCCAGCATGTACGTCGGGGATGAACTCAGCTTCATCGCTTACGCCATGCTGTCACAGCCAGAGTTTCACGAGAAGATTCGCGCCGAGGCGGACGCCCTGTTCGCCGACGGCGATCCAGATGCCGACACAATCACCGGACCGGCGATCGATGTCACTCGCCGTTTCATCATGGAGTGCATGCGTCTCTACCCGATCGTGCCGATGTCGGTTCGAAACGTGATGAATGCGGTTGTGGTAGAGGGTTACGAACTACCGGAGGGGGCACGGGTCTTCATTGCCCAAACATCGACGCACTATATGAGTGATCTCTTCCCAGATCCTCTCACGTTCGATATCGACCGCTACATCGCCCCGCGCAAGGAACACCTCGGCACCGGGTACGCACCCTACGGCTTGGGAACACACACCTGCCTCGGTGTACGCTGGACAGAGCTACAGTTGGCGATCAACTTGTTGATGATGGTCCACTATTTCACCCTTGAGATAGCCCCCCAGAACTACGAACTCAAGATCAGCCCGTTCCCGTCACAGCGACCGAACAAGAAATTGAAGTTCGTTGTCGCCGAGAAACGGCACGAACTACCCGTCTGACACGCTCGGTTCTTCGTGACGCTGGTGCACATCGTCGATCGCCACGTCGAGGTCGTCCCACAAGCTCTGCACCGTTGAGCGCAGACGCATGTTCTCATAGGCGCCCCAGACGGTCATCGCCGGCGGTACGACCAAGATCGACACGAGCAGCGAATACCCAATCGTGATCGCAGCTGTGATGCCGAACTGCTGAAGCCCTTGCACCGGCGAGAACACCAAAACACCGAACCCCAGCGCCGTGGTGAGCGCGCAGCCCAACAGGGCCGATCCCGTGGTCGCCAGCGTCCGGACCGCTGCCTTCTCCGGGTTGCGTACCCGGGAGAACTCCTCTTGGTAACGGTGAATCATGTGGATTGTGTAGTCCACGCCGATACCTATCGCGAGAGCGGTGATGATCGAGGTGATCAACGAATAGGGAATGCCTAGAAGTGCCATCGTGCCCAACACCCAAATGAGAACTAACACGATCGGCCCGACCGCAACGAACCCCAACACCGGTCGACGCACTGTGACCCAGAAGAAGAGAGTGAGGATACCGAGAGCAACAGCAACAGTCGTGGTGATCGCCTCGGTTTGGCGTGCAGTGATCTGGTCGGTCACCGTGACCGACGAAATGCCTACCGACGTCGCGGTGATTGAACCGTCGTCTCCAGACCAGAGCGCCTCAATCTCCTCTTGGATCAGCGCCGCGGCTTCGGAATCATCGGAGTAGATGGGGAACTGGAGCAGAATCGCGTCGGTGCCATCGGGATTGTCGACTAGGACGGTGGCAAGAGCAGGTTCTTTCTCCCCGAGTTGGGTAAGGAACTCCTCCATCAGTACAGGATCGATTTGTACCCCTGCGGAGGCTTCACGGAAAAGGGCCGCGAGTTCTGGATCATATTTGTCGCCGGGCACCCCGCTGTCGTGGGTCCAATCGCGCACGAACGACTCATAGGTTGGTGCCATCGGTCCCGCGGCGGCGCTCGGACGGCGTTGTTCGTCCGCAAACGCGTCCGCGAGGTCCCGCACATTCAACAGCGTTCGGGTCTCGGTGGCCTCGGCCCTCACCAGCACACTGGCCAATTCCGTTGATCCGCCGACTGCCTCTTCAAGGCTCTCCATGTCGTCGAGCACGTTGCCGTCTCGGGGAAGGACGTCGCGGATACTGAACTCTGATTTGAGTCCCGTGGCCGAAAACCCGAGCCAGATCGTCACGCCGAGCACGACAATCAGATAAGGCGCCGGCCGGCGCGCCAGAGCCTTACCAAGCATTTCTGCTGCCCGTTCGATCCCGGGCAACGCGCTCGACACCGAACGGGGTGGTGCCAACGTGCCGCGGGCCTCACGCCGCCGGTCGACGATCGTTCGCCCAGCCGGCACCAGCGTCAGCATCACAATCAGGCTCAGCCCCACGCCCAACCCCGCAACGATGCCGAAGTCGCCGATCACACCGATTGGAGAGAACAGGGTTGACAAGAAGCTGGCGATCGTTGTCACCGCGGCTAAAAGCAATGGGATGGCGACGTTCCGCAGCCCTATTCGGACCGCTTGAAGCACAGACTCGCCTTCACCTCGTTGTTCGCGATAATGCGAGACGGCCTGGATTGCGTAATCCACCGTGAGGCTGATCACGATGATAGGGACCATCGCCGAAAGCGAACTCGGCGGACCGATCCAACCGAGTCCGTTCGGCCCCAGCCAGCCCTCTGCGCCGACGATCCAAGTCAGCGAAAAGACCAGGCCGGTAAGCGTGATCAACAGATCCGAAAACGTGCGCAAGAATAGCAGGATCAGCCCGGCAATCAGCAGCAATGCCAACCCGATCAACGGTGCCATCCCCGATTCGATCGCCTCCTTGTACTCGTCCTCGATCACGATCAGCGACACGCTGCTGATGCGCAACGGACCCTCTGAGTTGAGCGCCAGATCGTTTATGGCTCTTTCCGCTTCGGCGACTCTTTCGTCGCCGGTGTCGCGCAAGCGGAGGGTCGAGACCGTCACCAATGTGCCGTCGGAATCGTCCCCCGACATCGCCGCGAATGCTCCAGCGAGCTCCGGCACGGCGCTGATCTCGTCGATTTCTGCCTGGGTGACCGATCCGAAATCGCTAACTCCTCGGGAGGCCTCGAACAACAATGACGGTGCAATGATCGGATTTGGTGGTGCCAATAGCTCCGCTACCCCCGGGGTTGCGATGATGTCGTCCAGCAGGGCATCCATCTGGGACAGCCCGTCCGGTGTGAACGCCTCACCGCGGAACACCAGCGTCACGACGCTGATATCGCTGGCTTCCCCGAAGAACTCATCGAGCTCTTCCACCGCAGCGGTGTAAGGACTCTCGGGAGGAAGGAACTCCAGCGAGGCCCCCTCTGTCGGCTCCGCCCGAAGAGACGCCCCCGCTCCGAGACCAACGGTGATCACCAGCAGAACAAGGATCGTGATATACGGGCGAGCCGTGACCAGCCAACTGAACCTATCGAGCACGCGTGTCATGGCGTGTCACCGTATCTTCCCGGTTGCGGGGACTGTGGCTGAGATACATGGGACTTGTGAGCTTGGCGTGTCATGGCGTGTCACTGTATCTTCCCGGTTGCGGGGCTGGGGAAATGCCCACCGGCTACCCGGGAGATCCCGCGTTCAGCGCTTCACCTTCCGGAATCGCCTACCGTGCAGGATGCTGCCGTAGTAGTTGAACAACCGCTTCGCTTCGGGATCATCGAAGTGGTAGTCCGCTCCGATCTGTCTTGCCGCGGCCAGTCCGGTAACGAGGCAGGTCTCCTGGCTGTTGATCAGCGTGTGGGCGCCGCAGTGCCAGGTTCGCCTCTTGCCTTGGACAAAGCGGAAAGAGTTGACGGTCAGCGCAACGTGACGCACATCGTGCACGATGTGTTGGAACCACCACCTCTTGACGATCTTGGCGTCATCGATGGGGGTGATCGGGTTGTAGGTCACCAGACAAGGCTTGTCTGACCGATTAGCCCACGGTTGCTGGTTGTGCATGATGTAGGTGATCTCGTAATTGTCGGGTCTCGTCCCATACTGTTCGATGTGGTTGCTCCGCGTTGTCAGGGGTTTGACCTCATTGTCCGGAAGCACTGAGGCGTCGGAGTGAACGATCGTGTGGTTGTGGAGTTCGCTTTCGTAACGGACCGACGAGAGGAGGTAACGCTCAAAGCGGGTGGGTTTGTCGAGGATCATCAGCGTCTGATTCGCGTTGCAAGCGAAGATCACCTCATCAAAGGTCTCACGTACGCCCGCAGTGTCCTCAACCACGACCGAGGACGCCGAGCGATACACCTTCTCAACAGGCCGGTTCAGGTAGATCTTGTCTCGATAGTCAGCCGATAGGTGTTCGTAGATGCGTCTTGTTCCCTGGTCCCACGTCTGCATCGGCGTCGCAGACTCGATGTCGAAGAACTCGAGATAACGCGCGAACAGCGCGGCAGGAAGATCAAACACGTTCGTAGCCATGAGGAAATTGACGAACATGGGTTTGAGAACCTTGTACCTGAAATCACCGGAGAACCCTCCCCAGTTCAGAACCGTTCCCATGCTGATGTAGTTGAACGGGTTGAGGGCGTTCATAAACTTGGACGGGGATCGGCTCAACCAGCCGAACTTCTGCAGACGCCGGAGTATTCGTTGGAACCTCGCGATCTCGGATTGCAACTGCTCTTTGATCTCGGAATCGAAATCGTGGGCATAGATCCGCCCCCCGTATTTCACGCTGTAGCTGAATCTGGTCTCGACCAAGTCGATGTCGAACCGATCCAACAGCAACAAAATGTGTTGAGACACCGACGGGATGCAGGCGGTGACCGAAATATCGAAAGGAATCGAACTGCCGTCCTCTTGTGGCATATCCGCGGTGATCGCATTCCCACCGATTCGTTCTGTCGCCTCGAACAACCGAAAATCAAAACGATCCGGATGATGGTTCAACGCCCACGCAGCACCTAGCCCCGAAACGCCCCCACCGATTATTGCAATTCGCCGCAGTGTTGCCCGCGTCTCTTTGGTTGTCATTGCCCGCTATTCCAGTTCGTCTTTGGTTACCGGCTGGTCATCGATTTTCTCCCCATCGCTCGCCACAAGCAGATCGTTGGGATAGAACTGCGCGCAGTATGCGCGGTACGCCATGATCTCACCGTCAGAACGTGACAGGAGCGGCTGCATTCGGGACTGTTTGCGGCTCCATATGACTACATCCTGCATTACGTCGTGCCGTTGAAAATACAGCACGATTCTGTTCATCATGGGCGCTCGCAGCTTCCGCGGGAGAAATCCCAGACCTGGAATCCAGCGGCTCGGATTCCGGATCTCTCGTACCTGTGAGACGATCGACAAGTCAATGAGCGTGCCGTCCACTGGCGTCGCCAGTACCCAGAGGCGTACATCCATTCCAATCGAGTGCTCGCGTACACCCACGAACGAATAGCCGAGTCCAAAGATCTCGGTGTGGGCGGTAAAGTCAAGACTGACAAACGGGACTCCGACAACTCTCCGGGTCGTGGCGAAGTCGAAGTTACTCTCGAAACGGGGTCCGTCCACCGCTACCGTTGCAACGCGGCCGACGCTGTCGTAGCCATGGAGGTAACGAAGGTGGGCCAGATCCACTGCATTCTCCGTTGTTTCCTGGGGATGACCCGGAAAGCGGGAGGTCCAGATGCGGGTATTGCTCCAAACAGCTTGATCCGGTGGTTCCGCGGGGAGGCTCCATTGCGGTGCCCTTCCCCCGATCCCCCACCAAGCGAAGATCAGACCGACCATCTCCGTTGTCTCAAACACTCGCAACCGCATGTCGGGCGGTGCCGGGGCATAGGGAGTGGCAACGCAATGGCCATCGGCGTCGTACTCAAAACCGTGGAAGGGACACACGAGTCGGCCGTCGCGTACACATCCCCCTGCGGCGGGGCCCAGATTGGAACCCAGGTGAGCGCAAAAGGCCTCGGCGACACAGACGTTTCCACTCTCGTCACACCAGATGACGATGTCCTCGCCCATCCAGGTCTTTTGGATGAGCTTGGACTTCTCTAGGGACTCACGACGCGCGACGAAATACCAGCCTTCAGGAAACGGAGAAGGTAGCGCGCCGTTAGCTACCTCGGTGCGTCCGACACCCATGTTCAACTCCTCACGCGGATTCTCCGCTCCTAGGAAATTCCCCGACAAACAACTTTACACGGTTGACCCACAGACTCGGATGATCCGCAATGCCCCTCTCATACGCGGGTAGATTCGGCTGCGAACCGCCTCCCGCGAAGGACCCCAGTGGCTGATATAACCGTTGACCGCCCATATCCGCTGGTCCAAAAGCATTGATGGCTGCCTCATGAAGTATCCGACGCTACCCCTCTGGTTGACTGCGACAGTCGCTCGCGCAGCCGGTCGCCTGTCACGTCGCCTTGGTCGGGGCGGGGGGACCACCTTGCCGGGCCTGCTGCTCAACCGCCTGCGCCCCCAAGCCACCGCGGAGATGGCAAGCGCAATTCCAGATGGCGTGATCCTGCTGTCGGGCACGAACGGGAAAACCACCACTGCCCGACTCATTCGTGCAGCACTCGATGCCTCCGGTGCCCAAGTTGTGGCCAACACCGCAGGTTCCAACCTGGAACGAGGTGTGGCTACTGCGCTGCTCCACGCCGCAAACCCTGACATCGCTTTGTTCGAAGTGGATGAAGCCGCCCTTGGTGCTCTGGTGGCGCAAACCCGCCCAAGAGTAGTGGTCCTGATGAACCTGTTCCGCGATCAGCTCGACCGCTACGGGGAACTTGAACACTTGGCCCAAAGATGGCGGTCCGTTGTGGCCGAATTGGACCCCGACACGACCTTGGTTTACAACGCGGATGATCCCGCTGTGGCCGAGATCGGTGCCGAGCACGCAAACTCCGTCTGCTACGGGATCGACGATCCAGATGTCGGCAGAGAACACCTCTCACATGCTGCGGACAACACCAACTGCCGTCGCTGCGACACCCCGCTCCAATATCGGATGGTTACTATCGGCCACCTGGGGCAGTGGAGTTGCCCGTCGTGCGGGCTCAGCCGACCACAACCGGAGGTGCGTGCGACCACAGTGGCGCTTCAGGGAATGGACGGACAGCAGGTCGCCATCTCCAGCGCTGGCGGATCGATAGATGTGTCGCTGCGTCTACCTGGGCTACCCAACACCTACAACGCTGTTGCGGCAACAGCAACCGCTCTCGCTGTCGGACTGGCCCCCGAAACCATCGCCGAGGCGCTGGGGAAGCGCGGCGCGGCTTTCGGGCGAGCAGAACACATCGCTGTGGGGCAGAGGCGCGTAACCACGCTGTTGGCCAAGAACCCCGCCGGAGCCAACGAAAACCTCCGCATGGTCTTGAACGAAAGCCATCCATTGCACTTGCTGGTGCTTCTCAACGACCGCACCGCCGATGGCCAGGACGTGTCGTGGATCTGGGACGTGGACTACGAACTCCTGTTGGATCAAGACCGACTCACATCGCTCACTCTGGGCGGAACTCGGGCCCATGACCTTGCCCTGCGGTTCCGCTACGCCGGCGCAGACTCAACCAAGATGTCGGTGGTGCCTGAACCCGCCGCCGCCTTCGACATGGCTTTGCAAGCTTGCGGCCCCAACGGGCGCTTGTACGTCTTACCCACTTACACGGCGATGTTGGACTTTCGCCATGTGCTCGCGAACCGCGGGCTGGTGGGGAAATTCTGGGAGGACCAATGAGCAAGAACCGTCCGGTCGTGCGGCTTGGGCATCTGTACCCCGACCATCTGAACATCTACGCAGACCGGGGCAACGTTGCAGTGTTGCAGCGCCGATTGGAGTGGAGGGGGCTGACGCTGGAGGTGGTCGAGGTCGGTCTCGGTGACGAAATCCCCGACGACTGCAACCTCTACTACCTGGGCGGCGGCCAAGACCGAGATCAGCTAATGGTCGCTCAGGACCTGGTCGGCAAAGCCGATTCTCTGCGGCGAGCAGCCGACAACGGAGCCGCGGTGCTAGCGGTGTGCGGCGGATATCAGCTCATGGGGCACAGCTACGTGGCCGCCAACGGAAAAGAGATGGCCGGCACGGGTCTACTGGATCTGGAAACCACCGCCGGAACCGACAGGCTTATCGGCGATGTGGTTCTCAGCGTGAACTTGGACGGCCAAACCGGCACGGTGGTGGGCTATGAGAACCATGCCGGTCGTACTCGTCTGGGCTCACAGAGTTCGCCATTGGGACGGGTCGAGAAAGGCCACGGGAACAACGGCGAAGACGGCTTTGAGGGCGCTGTATCGGGCCGTCGGATCGGTACCTACCTGCACGGGCCGCTATTGCCTAAGAACCCCTGGTTGGCCGACACCGTGTTGCGATGGGCGCTGGATCACTCCGGCGCAAACCTTGAACTCGAACCCCTCGACGACACCTTGGAAAAATCCGCCCACGCAACCGCGATAACCAGAGCGGGTCTAAAGCGATAGGCACCATCCATTACAGCATCCGCGCAAACTCACAACGCGTGTATTCTTTGCCGGCGATGCCCGTTCCGCTCAAGAGGGTGACGACTTGACACTCACGCAAGAGTCCAGATCAGCGAGGATCGGTTTCGTCGGGCTCGGCAACATGGGCGGACCGATGTGTCGCCGATTAATCGCCGCGGGTTACAACGTGATCGCCTTCGACATCGACGATTCGGCATTGGACGAGGCTGTCAAAGCTGGTGCTGCGGCAGCGACTTCAGCGTCGGCATGCGCGGCTCAAGTTGACCTGTTGTTGACTTCGCTCCCTCATCCCAGCCATGTCCAAGCGGTCATGGCTGGCACAAACGGGGCGCTCGCGGCGATGCAGCCCGGATCGATCTGGGTTGATCTCACCACCAACCGCAAGGACCTAATCATCGAACTAGCGGGCGAGGCACCCCCGGGCGTGCAGGTAGTCGATTCACCCGTGACTGGCGCGGTTGACGGTGCTCGCAACGGTACCTTGACACTTTTTATCTCTGGCGACGCCGAGTCCGTTGCCAAGGCGACAAAAGTGTTGGAGAACCTCGGGTCGGTGATCGCGTGTGGTTCTCTTGGCTCGGGCAACGTCGTGAAACTCGTAACCAACCAACTCTGGTTCATTTCGGCGGCAGCACTCGGCGAGGGGTTCGCCATGGGGATGGCGAACGGCGTTGAATTAGCAACGCTGTGGCATGCCATCAAAGAAAGTGTCGGTGACAGCTTCGTCGTCCGGCACGACGCACCGAGCGTCTTCGCTGGGCACTACGACCCCTCCTTCACCCTTGACCTCTGTATCAAGGACCTCGGCCTCCTTGGAGAACTCGGCCAAAACGTGAACACGGATCTGCCCATGACCGCCGCTGCGCACGCAGTGTTCGATCAGGCCGCGGCACGCTACGGAACCGATGTAGGCGAACTGCATGTCGTCAAACGCATCGAAGATGACACCGGCATGTCCATGCGCCTCGACGGGGACTGGGTTGCCCCCTCGGAGCAGTGATCAAGTGACCTACGCCCTCGAAGACCTAGTCGACCTCGATACTTATCCCCTCAACCGGCCCGACAGCGAGGCATACCAAGCGGTCATCCACCAAGCACGGGCAAAGTTGCGCGCCGTCGGTTGTGCTGTCATCGGAGATCTCGTAAGGGCCGATGCGGTAAGGGCCATCAATGAAGAGATCGTGGGCCGAAAGCACACGACACACTTCTCGACCGAAATGATGAATCCGTACTTCCACACCATGCACAACCCTGATTTCCCAGTGCATCAGCCGGTCAACACATTCCTGGAACGCTCCAGCGGATTCATCCCCGGCGATAGCTGGGACTCCGGTTTGGCGATCGACGCTCTCTTCCGCGCACCCGAACTAGCGCAGTTTCTGGCTGATTGTCTTGAGATCGGCGCACTTCTCTGTTATGCCGACCCGTTAGCCGGCCTCACTGCCAACATCTTGGATCCCGGCCAACAATTTTCTTGGCATTTCGATACCAACGACTTCGCTGTCACGGTGCTCGTGCAAGATGCCGATTTCGGAGGCGAGTTCCAGTACTGCCCCGCTATCCGGTCGGCGACCGATGAGAACTTCGACACGATCCAAGCCGTGCTTGACGGCGGTGAAACCATCGGCCGAAGCGAAGGTGTGCACACGCTTGAACTCCAGCCAGGCGATCTCCAGATTTTCCGTGGGCGTCACTCGCTGCATCGAGTCAAACGAGTTGCCGCCGATTCGCAACCGCGCCACGCGGCGATCTTTGCTTACACCGAACAGCCCGGAGTGATTGGGAGAGTGCAACGCACTATGCAACTGTTCGGCCGAGTCCTCCCCGAACACGAAGCCGCCGAGCGCCACCGAGTACGCTCGGACCCTCTCATCGACTAGGCCGACCCGACATCTCAGAGGAGCGTTTGCTACTAATTCAATAGAAATTAATAGCAAATTGGTATTTGGGAAGGAGCGCGTTGATTGTGCATGAAACCGGGGGTCAAGAAGAGGCGGGGGTGGGACCCTACAACGGGCCTTGGCCCGATGATGAGCGGCTCGACCCAGAACTGTTAGCCGACGGAGACAGGCGCAATGTCATCGACCAATACCGCTACTGGTCGGTAGAGGCGATCATAAAGGATCTCGACCAGCGTCGCCATGGTTTTCAAGTCGCGGTGGAGAACTGGGAGCACGACCGCAATATCGGAACGGTCGTGCGTACCGCCAACGCCTTCCTTGCCGCGGAAGTCCACATTGTCGGCAAGCGCAAATGGAACCGCCGAGGGGCGATGATGACCGACGTCTACCAACACATCACGCACCACGAAACAATCGACGATCTGGTCGCTTGGGCCACAACAGAAGCCCTGCCCATCATCGGCATCGACAACCTGCCCGGCTCGATCCCCATCGAGAACACCGAGCTACCACAGCGCTGTGTGCTGCTGTTCGGCCAGGAAGGCCCCGGCCTCTCCCCCGCTGCTCACCAAGCCGCCGAGCAAGTGTGTTCAATAGCTCAGTACGGGTCCACCCGATCGATCAACGCAGGGGTCGCCGCGGGCATAGCCATGCACGCCTGGATTCGACGCTGGGCACACATCACATAGTTACCGAAGGCCACATAGTTACCGAAGCGAATCGGACGTCGATCAGCCGGGGACCATGGCAATGAGTTCTGCGTCATCGGGGATCTCAACACCAGGCACGTAATAGGTGAACAGATCACTCACCACCGACTCCAGGTCACTTTGCTCGGTCGTGGCAAACGTGATGGTCACCATCGAGCTGTACATGTGGATCGACGACACGTTACCCAACTCGAAGATGCGTCGAGCCAACACGTCAGGGGGGCGGTCGCCGAGAATCTCGTCGTCAGCGGCATAGCGCTCGTGGCCCATACCGGTGAGGCTGCGGTTGAGTTCAAAACGTACGACTCCGGGCCGAGGCGAACTGGAGCGGATGAAGGTGACCGGTTGTCCCATTGCGTCAGCAGGTTACCCGGGTTAGGCGGGGCTGAGCGGAAGACGGATCAGAAGAGGCCTAACTGGGGGTCGTCTTCGACGGTGCGAGGCACGGCAGTCCAACGCAGGTCATCCATGAACACCCAGCTACGCCGATGCACCGATGTCGGTCCGAACGCCGCAAGCGCAGCCTTGTGACGGGGGCAGGGATAACCCTTGTTGCTGGCAAATCCGAACGCCGGATAGTGCCGGTCCCAGTCACCCATGATGCGGTCACGGGTGACCTTCGCCACGATCGAAGCGGATGCTATCGACAGGCTCACCGCGTCGCCCTTGACGACCTTGGTGGTCGGGACAGACTCCACAAAGTCCCAATTTCCGTCAACGAGGACATGGTCAACCGGCTCACCGAGACCGTTCAGGGCACGTTGCGCGGCGAGCTTCTGCGCAGCCGACATGCCTAGTTCATCGCATTCTTGTTGGCTGGCGTGCGCCACAGAAACCCGGCTAGCCCAGTCCAGAATTCGATCGTGCATAACCTCACGCTCGGGTTCGGTGAGCATCTTGGAGTCGCGCACCTTGTAGAGCCGTTTGCCCCGAGGTACTACAACCGCGGCAAGAGTGAGCGGACCGGCCCATGATCCGCGCCCAACCTCATCGATACCCGCAACTACCTGATTGCCGGTCGCCCACAAGTCTTTTTCGAGCCGTAATCCCGGAGCTTTGTTTTTGATCGACGGGCGGAGCGGCCGAGTGGTGGCAACCATCAATTGCACCCTAACCGACCCGCAACCGAGACCTGAACCATCGCCCTGTGTGGTATGCCCGGACTACTCACGCGGCGCCCAAAGGGGCTCTGCGAGCAAGGTTTCGCCTTGGCGTTCGACGGTGGACCATGAAGGGTCGATGCCTCCGCAGCGCAGTTCGACATTGTCGCGACTTCCGGTTCGTTCCCAAAGCAGAGCGGGCCGACGGCCATGCCAACGCACGCTGAACGACATGCGCCCCCAGACGGTACCGAAGCCGCGTACATCAACGGGTCGGCCGAACCACTCAGGCGGTATTTCGGGAAGCAGGTCAATGTGGTTGAGGCGCGAATCGTCAATCAATGTGCTCAAGACGCGATCTGCCGCCAGCGCAGCCGGCGTCGAAGGCTGATACCCAACGTCCGGATCAACTGAGGCGGCAAGCCGGTTTGCGGCGGCTGCGCCGCGCGGTGCCTTGGCTTCCAAAGCCCACGCCAGCTGATACGCAGTTTCAGAGTCAAGCGAGTCCGAAGCGCCAGCTACCAACACATCGGCGAGTTCGTCAAGACCGGAGATTTTTCCGATTCGCAGATCCCGAGAGGCCAATGATCGCAACGCAGCCACCGCCGCCAAGCCACTGAGAAATCCGGCCTCCGCGGACGAGACCACTGCGGTCCGTGCCCTATCGGCTTCACGGTCGAGGCCGGCAATGTCGAGAATCGGGGCGGCTTCGGCAGCGCTGCGGGGATCGTCGGATCCTGCCTGTACGACAAGGTCACCAAGGATCCGCCGCCAGGCTGTGCCGAGATCAACGTCTGCGACATCGACGGTCAGCGCATCGGCGGTGATCGCCCGCCATCCCGAGGCAATCTCGGCTGGGGTGGCTGGTTGTTTCGGCGGGTCGCCTTCAATCGCCACTTGGAACTTGACGGTTTGACGATGCGGCAACGCCATCACCAGACCCGCCGCTACCTCTGTGCCGCGAGCCGAGACCGGGGCTGTGGGTGGGTCTCGGGAGATTTCCGACCAAGGGTCCTGTGCGCCACAGACTGCGACCACTCCCCCCGCTTGACGCTCGGGCTGGATCCACACCTGACCGCCAAGACTGACGGCATCGCGGGTGGCTGCCAGTTCAACGCCGTAAGCACGGCCCACGAGCGCAACCGCAACAGCGGAGGAGGACGCGTTCTCAAACTCGATGACGATAGCTCTGCTGACCCCGTCGTTGGCGACCGCCAAACGGTGGACAACGTCACCTCCGGGCACCCGTAACCGAGTCTCGTAGACCGGTGCGTCGTCGATCCGATGCCGACGAGGACCGGTGGTGGTATGCGCCACACGCCAACGATCCCCGACACCGACCCCCCATTCGAACGACCATCTGCGATCGATCATTTGTAGCCGGCCACGTTCATCAAGAACTGCTACCGGACCTTCGAGGTCCCCAATCACCGCCCCCTCAAGCGGAGGAACCGCTCTACTGGCACCCCGAGCCCGTTGAGCCAACCGGCCCCACATTCCCCACCTGAGCCTCACCGCTACTCGCGGGTTATCTCTCGTTCGATGAGGCCTCGGTATGCCTCATCTGCACCCTGGAGGCCCTGGACACACGAGTACACCTCTTGGGAGATCGGCATGTACACGTCGTACTCGGCGGCGAGCTCAAGCACTACTTTCGCTGATTTGACGCCTTCGGCCACCTGGTCCATCTCCGCGTTGATTTCGTCAAGAGAACGACCTCGTCCGAGTTGTTCTCCCACATGGCGGTTCCGGCTTTGCGGACTCATGCAAGTAGCAAGTAGGTCTCCCATCCCGGCGAGACCGGCGAAGGTGGCAGGTTCGCCACCCATCGCCACGCCTAGCCGAGTCAACTCAGCAAGACCACGGGTTATTACCGCGGCCCGGGTGTTGTCTCCGGTGCCGAGTCCATCGGCCATCCCCGCGGCGAGCGCGATCACGTTCTTCAATGCACCGCCGATCTCACAGCCGAGCACATCTGTGTTGGTGTACACCCTGAACAGGTCCGTGGAGAACACGTCTTGGAGGCGTTGGGCGATGGTTTCGTCGTCAAAGGCGATGACCGCGGCCGCGGCGTCGCCTGCCAGGATTTCTTTGGCGAGGTTGGGGCCGGTAAGCACGCCGACGGGGTGGCCGGGCAATTCGTCTTCGGCTACCTGGGTCATCCGCTGGCGGGTTGAGAGTTCCAGACCCTTCGCCAATGACACGACCGGCACCCAGGGTCGAAGGCTCGGGCGCAACTCTTTGAGCGTGTCACGAAACCCCGTCGACGGCACTCCCATCACCAACACATCAGCTGCAGACACCACCGCGGCCAGATCGCTCGAGGAGCGCAGAGACGGGTGGAGTTGGTATCCGGGCAAGTACCGCGGGTTCTCATGGCGAGCATTGATGGCCGCCGCTACATCTTCACGGCGGCTGTACAGGGTTGTTGCAACATTGTGGGCGCTCAGATGGGCGACTGTGGTCCCCCAGGATCCTGCTCCCACAACGGCAACTTGCATTTCCATGCCGTCACCCTAGGCCAGCAAACCAAACCCCAACCGACTCGCGTGCAAGACCAGGTGACAAGGAACCGTAGACTCACAAAATCGTGGCTTTGAGCGAACCCGCAGCGAACGACACGATCGTGTTGGTGCCGATCCGTTCGTTTGACGATGCCAAGAGTCGCCTCGCCGTGTCGCTTGACCCACAAGCCCGGCGGGCGTTGATGCGCCGAATGGCCGAGACGGTGGTGTCCGCAGCCCATGACCTGCCGGTTTGGGTGGTGACCGACGACGACGAGGTGACGGCGTGGGCAACCGAACTCAGCACTTCGACCTTTGCCGTGGGCGTGAACGGACTCAACCCTGCGATTACCGTGGCTGCGAAAGCAGCCTCGCGCGCGGGGGCGTCTCGGATCCTCATCGCCCATGCCGATCTGCCGTACGCCTCGGACCTTCGGGTGGTGACCGGCAATGGAGTGGCGATTGCTCCTGATCGACATCGTGACGGATCCAATGTGATGAGTTTGCCTACCAACACGGGTTTCACCTTTGCCTATGGGCCTGGTTCGTTTGAGAGGCACCGTGTCGAATCAGCGCGCCTGGGACTCGACTTCACCGAGATCGATGACGCATCTTTGGCTTGGGATGTCGACAGCCCCGCGGATTTGCCATCGCACCTAGCCAACCCGCCGCGCAACCACACCCATATCACTCGATAAATCTCCCAAACCATGCACATTGACCTTCGCCCACCAGCTTCTGCTCTAGCCATCGCCGCGCATCCTGACGATGTTGAATTCGAATGCGGAGCCACGCTGGCCAAGTGGTCTGAGGCTGGCGCGACAGTACATGTGCTGATCTGCACCGATGGGAGCAAAGGCACCTGGGATGTCAACGCAGACACCGACGCGCTCATAGTCCGCCGTCAAACCGAACAGCAAGAAGCCGCCCGCTGCCTCGGCGCCACCGGCGAGGTGCGCTTCCTAGGAGCCGAAGATGGTGAACTCGACCACACCGTCGAGCGGCGCGGCCACCTCAGCCGCATCATCCGTGAGCTGCAACCTGAGGTGGTGTTGGGACACGATCCGTGGCAGCGCTGGCGGATTCACCCCGATCATCGAGCCGCCGGTTGGCTCACAGTCAACGCGGTGGTCGCCACAAGAGATCCGCATTATCACCGTGAACACGGCATCGCCCATCATCGCCCTGCAGCGCTGCTGCTATTTGAGTGCGAGGAACCCGACCACCTGGAGGCCGTTGAGCAATCACACCTGGAGGCCAAGGTCTCAGCACTACTCGCTCACGAGTCTCAATTCGAAACCACCATGGAGATCGACGCCAACGACGACGGCACTCAAGCACAGGAGTTTCGCCAACGGATACTGCGCGAAGCACGAGATCATGGCCGCCGCGGAGGCGTGCGGTATGCCGAAGCGTTCCGTCTCATCGACCCCGCAAGCTGAACCAGCGTCGAATCAGTCGTAGGAAGGGGCTTGCCAGCCGCCTTCAAGTCCGTAGGGGCGGTATGGGCCGAGCATTACTTGCTCAAGCACGCCGATTCCGCGCCGATCGCCGTAGTCCGCCCAGACGAGGTGCTGGACATGTTGATTCTCATATGTCATCTCATCGACTTCATTGAGCGACCACGACTCGCTCTCCATCTCCAACTCGCCATGCCACTGGCCGTGCACCCATTTGGGATGCATGTAACCAATGCCCTTCATGCGAAAGGTGAAAATCGGCTCAAGGTGCACTTCGTGGCGGGTTCCATCATCAATCGAGGTCAT
>JAKZTU010000080.1:0-3207 GCA_047516945.1 Acidimicrobiales bacterium | reverse complement strand
CAGGCTCGCACTGATGTGGCCCAAGCCGAGTCAGCGCTTGATCAAGCACGTCGAGCCTTGTCGCAGGTCACAACCGATGCTCAACAGGCGGTAGTCGACGCTCAACAGGCGGTAGTCGACGCCAGGCGGGGTGTTGCTGACGCCAAGCAGGCGGTGACCGACGCCGAATTGGCTCTTGCCTCCAATGAGTTGGCCCGCAATCGCGCAGCCGACAACTTGACCCAGGCGCAACTGCGCAGGCAGAGCGCTCTGTCTGGGGTTCACCCGGACAGCGGGGCAGTCCCGACCGCGGTCGAACACGAAGCTTTGCGCGCTGCGGTAACAGACGCAGAGAACGCCCTATCCGCCTCAGACAGGGCCGTCGAGGACGCTGTAAGAGCCCTGACGGATGCAACTTGGGCAGTAACCGACGCGGCGGAGAAGCTGACAGAGGCACAAGCGGACCTCCAAGAGCGCCAAGGCGAAGCGGACTTCCATGAGCGCCAAGGCGAAGCGGACCTCCAAGACGCCCAGGAGCTTGAGGATGCCCAGGAGCTTGAGGATGCTCAGGAACTCCGAGGCACCCAAGCGGAAACCGGACTATTGGACGAACAGGCACGGCCCGCCACCCAAGCTCAGCTTGACGCGCGCAGCGCCGAGGACCGCCTAGCTGCAGCGCAGCAGACACTCGCCGACCTGTTGGCTGAACCGGACACGACAGACGCTGTGCGTGTTGTGGGATCGGCCCGCAGTGAACTGCGCGACGCCACAGAGGACCTTGCAGAACTGGAGGCCACTACCGGTGTGTGGCTCCCGGCGGGTGAACTGATCTTCCTCAAGCGCCTGCCGGTGCGGGTTGATCTGTTGACCGCAGAGCGCGGGAGCACTGTATCGGGCTCGTTCATGACCGTCACCGGCTCTGAGTTGGCGGTTCGAGGCTCGGTTTCTGAACGTGATGTGGACCGCGTCAGCGAGGGCATGCAGATCCGCATCGAGGATCGAAGTTTGGAGGAGCCCGTTACGGGCACGATCCGCCTGCTGGACCGCCGGGCGGGTACACGGGGCGTAGCCCCCGACCGTCACTATGTGGAGATCGTCGCGCAAGGCATACCGGATCACCTCGTCGGTAGGAACGTCAAGATCGTCATACCCGTGGGCGGTACGGAAGGCCCCGTTCTGGTGGTGCCCAACGCCGCGTTGTCGGCCACCGCCAGTGGCTTGACTCGAGTAGAGGTCGAGCAACCCGACGGTACAACTCGGTTCGTATCGGTCGAACCCGGCCTGTCCACGGGCGGGCGGGCCGAGGTCACACCCGTCGACGGGGAACTGAAAGCAGGTGATCTGGTCGTGGTCGGGGTCGCTTCCGGTGAATAGCAGCGCCACGCCTCTGATGGAACTTGAGCAGGTAGGTCGCGTGTTCGGCGACGGCGAGGCGGCTGTTCACGCTCTCACCGATGCCTCGCTGCGAGTGCATCGAGGAGACTACGTGTCGATCATGGGTCCATCGGGCAGCGGCAAGTCCACGCTGCTCAACATCATGGCCCTGCTCGATCGCCAGACATCAGGTACCTACCGTTTCGAGGGTGTTGACGCTCAGAGCCTCGGTGAGGGCAGGCGCACAGGACTGCGAGCCCACCGCATCGGCTTCGTCTTCCAGGCTTTTCATCTGCTAGCTCATCGCAACGTGACCGAGAACGTGGTCATGTCGATGCTCTACAACCGGACGCCGCGTTCTTCACGCCGATCCCGGGCTCTTGAGGCCCTTGAGCAGGTGGGTCTCAGCCATCGAGCCAACTTTCTGCCGACCAAGCTCTCGGGCGGTGAGCGCCAGAGAGTGGCTATAGCGCGCGCCATAGCTCCTCATCCAAGTGTGCTGCTTTGCGACGAGCCGACTGGCAATCTCGACCAGGTCACCGGCAGGTCGATCCTTGACCTGTTCGAAGAACTACGAGCGTCAGGGCTGACGGTCGTAGTCGTCACCCACGATCCCCGGGTGGGGTTGCAAGCCGACCGGATACTGGAAGTGGAGGACGGCCGGGTGGAGTTGTTGTCCCAGTCCTCCCGTTGGACACCGTCCCAGCGATGAAATCTCGGCAGACCGCCCGGGCACGGTTCGATTGGCGGGACTTGATTGCCGAAGCCCTAGCGGGATTGTTCGCCCGGCCGGGGCGCGCTCTGTTGACTGTGCTCGGAGCGGTGCTCGGCATCGCCTCTCTGGTAGCCACTCTCGGGGTGGCCCACACGGCAGGGAACCAGATCATCTCGTCGTTCAACGAGCTGTCGGCGACCTCGGTTGTGGTCACCACCGACCGCGGGTTTTTCGGTGACGGTGCGCCCCGCGTGGCTCTGCCGTGGGATTCCGAGTCGCGCCTGAGCAGGCTCAACGGGGTCGTGGCGGCTGGATCCATGGCGGATGTCAACATTGCTGGAGACTTGACCAGTTCGGTTCCTTTGAACGACCCGCTGGGTCAAACCGAGTTCCAAGTGCCGATGGTTGCCGCGTCGCCGGGTCTTTACCCCGCGGTGCGGGGCCGCTTGCGCACGGGCCGTTGGTTCGACCAGGGGCATTCCGACCGCGCCGACCGGGTTGCCGTGCTCGGCGTCGGTGCGGCGCAGCGACTCAACATCACCCGCGTCGGTCAGCAGCCCGTTGTGTTTGTCGGTGATTTGAGCTTTGTGGTGATCGGCATTCTGGACGATGTGCTGCGTCAGGCCGACCTGCTCAACTCCGTGATCGTGCCTGAGGGTACCGCACGGGATCTGTACGATCTCCAGTCTCCGACCACTATCCAGATCGATACGGAGGTTGGCGCTGCGGAACTGATCGCTTCGCAAGCTGCGATTGCTGTGTCTCCCAACGATCCGGCGCTGGTGCGGGTGCAGTCGCCTCCGTCGCCGGAGAGCCTGCAGGCTCAAGTCGAGAGCGATGTGAATGCGTTGTTTCTCGTGTTGGGTGCGGTGTCGCTGTTGATTGGGGCGATAGGAATCGCCAACGTCACGCTCGTTTCGGTGTTGGAACGGGTCGGTGAGATTGGTTTGCGCCGAGCGCTCGGTGCTAGTCGTCGGCACATCGCCTATCAATTTCTGTTGGAATCCACTGGCATCGGATTCTTCGGCGGGGTGATAGGTGCGAGCGCCGGTGTGCTGGTGGTGGTGGCAGTGTCGGCATCCAACGACTGGACCCCGGTGCTCGACGCCCGTGTGCCCTTGGGTGCCCCACTGTTGGGT
>JAKZTU010000079.1:0-13266 GCA_047516945.1 Acidimicrobiales bacterium | reverse complement strand
GGCCAGGATCAGGCGGGCAAGACGCATCGCCGGCAGGTAGTGATCGTTGAGCCGGGTGAAGGTGATCCGTTCGATGTCCTCTGCGTCTACCGGAGCATCAGTCACATCTTCGAGTGCTACGAGCAGGCGTATCAGCCGGCCGCGGTCTATCGGCGGCACCCCAGCGACCCGTATTGCTCGTTGCATCGCCGCTTTGAGGTAGCGGTTCTCGGCGACATCGGCGGTGAAGTCGTCGTAGGAGCAGGCCATCGGGACCAGGAGTCCGCCTCGGCGGAACTGACGCTGGAAGTCGAGCCGTCCACGCAACGCCAGAAGGTCTTCCTCTTCGTGACGGTAGGAGTGGTAGTGCCCTCGGGCCAGCGTGGTTTCTGCTGTGCGGGCGAAGAACGAGATCAGCGCCGGCAGCAGATCGTGAGTCTCTGCGTAGTCGATTGCCTCGGGCAACCAGGCGTCGGGCGGCAAGCCGACCTCCAGCAGCAGGAACAGGTTCTGCGGGTTGATCTTCGGTCGCACGATGATCCGCAGCCCGTCGATCGTGAAGCCCCCGACCCATTGTTTGGCCTTGACGTTCCAGTAGCCGTCCTCAGGATCAGGGTTCACCGACAGCCATGTCGTCTGTTCCAAGCGGCCCGCCTGCCGCTTGGTCATTTCAAGCCGCCGAGTCTCCCATTCCCGGAACGTGACCGGTTTCAACTCAACCGGCTCACCGCTTTCATCGGCGGCCGTCTCGATCTCCTCCGTATCAATCACGCCAACGCTGCAACGGACTCGCTGATTTGATCAAGCGCTTCCAAGACAACCTCAAGGCGAAGTTTTGGCTTCTGCCCACTTTTGTACTGGCTTATATCCTCTCCGAGTTCCAATAACAGTTTCGCGTAGTCTTCGACCTCGCGGCGCTTACTCGGCAGCCGATCCAGGTCAACTTTCGGCTTGAAATAAACGGTGTTTGGACTATTCCCAGTCATATGGAGAAGCGAAACATTTCCATTCGAAGGTGACGTTCGCAATGAGAAACCCCTCGGGCCAACGGTGTCAGCTTGCAAGCAACCGGCGGGCACGCTGTCGGGGTGAAACCTCAACTTGTTTCCGAGCCGGACCTCAAGCCCGCGGACTAAAGGGGTCTTCCGCATCTCCGGCGATACCGGGACCCGTCCACCGCCGGAAGAGGGACCTACTATCGGCGCCAACTCGCTTTGCTCGATGCCAGGAATTGTTGGACCATCCAGACTGGTGCTTTCCTCAAAATGCTCGGGCCGGTGTCGGTCCAAGACCGCATCTAGGCGAAACTGTTCGATCTTGTCGGGTTTGCCGAATAGTTGGTCCTCTATGAACGGTTCGATGTTGTATTTCCAGACGCGTTCGAATCCGCCGTCGTTCAGATCGGTCTTCATGAAATGGCTCGGACCGAGTTGTAGGTGGTCCCCGCCCAATTCTTTTTTGAGTTCGCTGTTCACCGCAGAAACGAGATCTACAACCCATGCTTGGGCAGGAGCGCGCTCTTGGGTCCATTTGCGCAGCAGGTTCTCCGTCGGCCCCCGCTCGGCAAAGAACGGAACAAAATGGAAGCGCCTGCGCATGGCCGCATCAATGAGTGCGATCGATCGATCCGCCGTGTTCATTGTGCCGATGAACCATAGATTCTCTGGCAAATTGAAACTGTCGTCGGACCGGTGCATCACTTGGATCGACTTGTCCCGGTATTCGAGCAGGAATAGCAGTTCACCGAGCACCCTGGGAAGGTTCGCTCGATTGATCTCGTCGATCACCATGACGTGTTGCTGCTCCGGGTTGTCGGACGCGTGCTCAGCCAACTTTGCCAGCGGACCCGGGGTCAGTTCGTAGGTCATCTGCTTGTCGCCGTCTGTCACTGGACGGTAACCCTCGAAGAAGTCTTCATAGGAGTAGGCAGGATGGAACTGCACCAGGCTCCGAGTTTGTTCCTCGGGTGCCAACGCCTCGGCTAGTACTTGCGCCAGGTATGTCTTGCCGGTGCCCGGCGGCCCGTAGAGGATCACCTGCCCCTTGTCCTCCAACAGATACACGATCTCTTGCAGATGGTGGACGTCACACAACAGATCGTCGGAGGCACCGTCTAGGCGTTCTTGTAGTGATCGGGTGTCTGTGTTTCGTGCAGACCGAGAGGTTGGAACATCCCAGTTCTCGCACCACGACTTTATGTGGGAGGAATAGTCTCGGCGCGAGCCCTCACCAAGGAGTCTTTCGCCATCCAGGAACCCGTTCAACAGGGTTGGATCGAATACCACGGGATTCTGGCCTTGCTCCAACGTGTTGCGAATCCAGCGGCGGACAATGCTCCGTTTGTTGTCGATCGTGCTGGCCTTGCGGCCAATCGAGCGCAGATAATCCAGGTATTCCTCCAATCGTTCTTCCCAGATCTCGGGCGAGTCGTTGTCGACACTGGGATTGCGATCACCAGGATCTTCGCCGTGCTCAGCCAGATATTTGATGCGATACGGCGCGTCGTTCTTGTTCAGAGAAAAAACGGTGCCATTAGCGTTCATCGAACCGCTCAGGTCGTCTTTTACAACCTCCCTCGGCAGGTCGGTCTGGAGCCACTCAACCTTGCGGCGTTTACGCATGTCCTCAGGTCGCGAGGGGTCGTACTCGTATGACCCGACAACGCGCCCAATCGCGATCAAGCGTCGGCGGCCAAGCTCGGGCCGTTTCTGGGGCATGACGACCAAGTCACCGACCTGTATTTCATTGGCGAAGCCCCAAATCTGCCACGCACCACGCTTGGCCCCACGTTCAGGGAAATGCTCATCGAGGTGTCCGCGAAACTCTTCGCGGTCCGTAAACCGGTCGAGCGGTTCGAGCCAATCGCCCCATCCGATGCTGACAACGCTGTGGTCCAGATTGTGTTGCTCTGTCTCCGCTGCCTCCTCTCCGGCTCGTCCAGCCCGTACAACCCATGCTCGCGGCTCGGGGTTCTGATGCTGGTCGTTGTCGCTCGGAATGCTCACGGGTCGGAATCCTCTCGCTATCGAAGGCTCTCAGTTGTGTGCCGATGAACCCGCAACAGTTGGTAGCCCGGACGAGACTAGCCGTCCAGCGCAGGTGTGGGCACCGGCCGCACTCCGGCCCAAGAATTCAGATATCTGTCATGATCTGACATCAACATTGTCACAGAGCGTCCATAGGTCGCATCCTTGGAGTTCCGCTATCGATGTCATGTGCATCGCCGCCGGTTCCGGCCGCGGCGCTTACTGGGTGGTCCACGCTCGACCAGATCACCGGCACCCGAACCGCTCCAGAATTGACAGCTGAAGTCCTCGAACAACGCCATCCCGACGAATTGTGACTGCCCTGTTCGTTTCGTTTCTTGAGTTCAGCGCGACGGTGGCAATCAACCCGAATTGCTTGGGGATGGGCGAAGACCTAGCTGGCTGGATCAGGCGGCGTGATCACCTCGCAGCGCGGTCCGTGCGCTTTGCTGAGTTTTCGGTCCAGAGTCACTAGCGGGCAGCCGAACGCTTCGGCCACTGCCACATACCATGCGCCGTAGCTGGGCACGTTGGTCCGCAATTCCCAAACCCGCTCAGAGAATGGAGCGAATTCGCAGAACTCAATGTCCAACCGGAGCAGGTCTCTCTGTGCGGCGGTGGCTTCCAAGGGCGACACCTGCCCAGACCGTTCAAGGCGCCGAAGGATATTCGTGGCTTCAACCAATGCCAGTTCCGGTGCAACCAAGGGCTCGGCGGACACCGCAGTTTCAGCCCACTCGCCATCGGGACCGGCGTCCGCCAACGCCGCCACGAGCACCGAGGCGTCGACGACGGTGGTCAAGTTCGGTCCGCATCGCGTGCCGCAAGGATCTCCGTGGACGAGATTCGGGTTCCCGCGGCTTCCTTACGGCGTCGAACCTCTTGTAACAGGGTGTCGACTGAGGGCTTCGCCGCAATGCGTTCAAGTTCACCACTGAGGAATTCCTGCATGGACTGCCGCTTGAGGGCGGCCTTCGTGGCCAGCGCATCGCGGACTTCCTCGGGTACGCCTCGAATCGTGATCTGAACCGTCATGCATGCATTATGCCATTACTACGGGCATTATGCAGGCACTTCTCCGGATTCCTACACTGGCTCAAGAATTTAAATATATTTTCATGATTTTACAGTGATTTTAAAGGTCATTGTCACAGGGGGTCGGTAGAGTTTCATACATGGAATTCGCTCCTGTCTCCGATCTCTTGGACACGGCCACCGGTGCCGGCACAGCTGCTGCTGGGGCGGTTTGTGTGCTGGCGGTTGACGTCGAGGGGCTGCGTGACGAGGGGTTGTCGTTGCGGTTGGGTGAGATCGGTCGTGCTGAGTCTCGGTTGGCGGCGATGAAAGCCCAGGTGCTTGCTGAGGTCGGTCGCCGTCACAGCAGTTCAGTGGCGCAACGGCTCGCTCGTGACGAGTTGCGGTCTTCGAAGCGTGAGGCCAAACGCGATGTCGAATCGGCGGTGCAACTCGCGCAGTTACCGGCCACGAGCGAGGCTTTGGAGTCTGGTGAGATTCCTCAAGGCCATGCGCGTCTCATCGCTCGTGCCTCGGGCGAGAGCAACATTGATGAGGCATTGCTGGTCGAAGCAGCCAACGAGCAGACGTTCGATGAGTTCGTTCAGACCGTTCGACGCCATCAACAAGATTGCTCCGAAGACGACGGGCAAACGATTCTGGACCGGCAACGTGAGCGCCGTTCAGCACGCATATTTGAGAGTCCCGAAACCGGAATGTTCGTTTTGTCCGGCCAGTTCGACCAGATCACCGGCACCCGTATCGCCACAGCGTTGACGGCCAAAGAACGCGAGTTGTGGCATCACGAAGACCCCAAAGCCCGTCGGACACCTCAACAGCGGATGGCGGATGCGCTCGCTGAGTTGATTTGCGAGCCGGGCGACGGCAAGACGCAGGGCACGAACCTGCTGGTCATCGCCGACTACGACGTCATCAAGAAGGAACTCATCAACGCTCGTCTCGCCGACGGTTCTCCGATACCGATTGGTGAGTTGCGTCTGCTGGCCCGTGATGCCGACATTCTGCCGTCCATATTTGATGCCAAGACTCAGAACATGTGGCTGGGTCGTCAACGCCGCACGGCGTCTGAGGCTCAACGGGTCGCGCTGATGGCTCGCGATGAGGGCTGTGTATGTTGCAAAGCCAACCCGTTGTGGTGCAAAGCCCATCACATCATTTGGTGGTCGAAGGACGGACCCACCGACCTTGACAACCTGTTGCTGGTATGCGACGACTGCCACAAGAAGATCCACCTACATGGTTGGACCGTCCACCAACACCCAAAAACCCGCAAGTACTACCTCAAACCCCCCAACCCCAAAGGAAGCAACCGGGCACAGCAGGGGCGCAACCCAACCGGCGAGGTCGGGGGAAGGTCAACAGGATCGCAAGCCAACGAACCGGCGAGGTCCGGGAGGGTCAACGGGGTCGCAACAGGGGCGAAACACAACCCAACCCGCGAGATCGACGAGATCAAGGGAAGGTCAACAGCGGCGCAACCAAACACAACCCAACCCGCGAGATCGACGAGATCAAGGGAAGGTCAACAGCAACCAAACACAACCCAACCCAGCCCGCGAGATCGACGAGATCAAGGGAAGGTCAACAGCGGCGCAACACAACACAACACAACCAACCGGCGAGGTCGGGGAAAGTCAGGGGCGCAGCACGACGCAACACAACCCAACCCAATCAACCGGCGAGGTCGGGAAAAGTCAGGAAGCGAGGTGGTAAGGGCTCAGAGGGACACCACTTCGGTGGTGACCAAGTCGGGGTCGGATTCGGGAAGTAGGTAACGCCAGAAGATGGAGCCCCGGCGGTGGGAATCGGTGTCGAGCCAGTTGGGATGGCCAGGGTCCTTGGCACATACCCAGATCTCGAAGCTGCCGTCGTCGTCGAAGGCGATCTGATCGGCGTTGAGCGATGAGGTTCTGCCGCGATACTCCAGAGTCTGCATATGAGCGTTCCAGAGCATGACATTGACGAAAGGCCCCGGTGGGAGGGTCCCACGCATTACCAAGGCTTCACCGGGTTCAAGTTCCCAGCGAGTCATGGCGTAATGGATGTCGGCCGCCCCCGGCACCGGTAATCCTGAATCCCTGAAACTGAACGGTTTAGGTAGCTCGTTGGCGACATCGGACACAAAGGGCACAACCGAAGCGCCGCCAAAGGGACCCTGCCCAACCGTCACCTGACGCAGAAAGGCAATCCCTTCGTTCATGCGACCGGCAATGAACTCGTCACTCAGCGGTGGCGGGGGCGAGTCAACATCGAGGCATTCGATATCGATGTCGACATGAACCTGACTGTCGTTCTGGGCCGACACCGGCAATTGGAAGTAGCCACGCACGACCACCACAATCGTGTCGGGTTCCAGTTTCAACCAATCCCCTCCCTCGGCGTCAGCGGGATCGGCGCTCAGGGTCAGGCTGTAGGTGCCGTCTTCGGCCACGGTCAGGTCTCGGTCGTTGACATCGCCCCGTAAAGGTCCAGCCATCCCGCCGTCCTCGGTCGTAGCGTGCAGCGTGAACGACGTGTAGCACTCCTTACCAATACGGCCGCTGACCCGGTACTTTCTGGTGCCGTCGATACGGGCGTAGTGGTAGATCGCATCTGGATTGTCGCCCTGAAGTTTGCGACCCGGATCCACGATTCCAACAAATCGCGGGTGCTCAGGATTCGCCTCCCAGTACAGCTCCGACACCGCAGAGAGCATCTGGCCGACATAACGAAACGCCTCAACCTGCTCAAGCGGCTCAGCCCATCGAGCGGAATCGAGAATGTAACCGTCGCGGATCTCGGTCAAGGTTGTGATCAGATCGTCGAATGCGGCAGTCGCCTGTGGTGTGGGGTTATCGCTCATCCGCGCATAATGTCACGCGGTGGCCGATTCCATCCAAACCGAACTCAACAACCCCGCGCGTCCCGAAGCGAAACCCGCCGATAGTGACCTTAGTGACGCAGAACTTCTGGAACTGTTCGCGGGGCATGGCGTCTACCGCGACAACGCAGCACAGTACCGGGGCCGACTCGACGGTCAGTTGCTGATCAATCGGTGCGCAGACTGCGACCGCTATCACCAGCCCCCGAGACCGATGTGCCCAAGTTGTTGGTCGTTCGACGTTGTTCCGACACCAGTCAGGGGCCGAGGCACGATCTATCTGCTCATACACCTTCACGCGGGGCCTCCAGCCGATGGCGTCGAGTACCGCAACGGCAGCCATCCCGTGGTCGTGGTTGAACTCGAAGAACAGGAACACCTGCGTGTCACCGGAACCATTCACGGATTCGACTTGAACGGGCCAAACATCGGTGACGCCGTCGAACTCGACTTCCTCGATAGAGGTGGTGTGCCGATAGTGGCCTTCCGCCCGAGCCGGCCAAACCGGCCGAGCAAACCGAGCCAAGGGCACCGAGACTGATGGCCAGATCACCATGAAAGACCAGATCGCGATTGCCGGGGTCGGCTCGACCGGTTTCAGTCGGGGTGACCGCTCACCGTTGTCGCTGGCTCTGAAGGCGGCCACCGCGGCGATCCGTGATGCCGTCGAACTCGACTTCCTCGATAGAGGTGGTGTGCCGATAGTGGCCTTCCGGCCGAGCCGGTCACACCAGCCAAACCGGCCGAGCAAACCGAGCCAAGGGCACCGAGACTGATGGCCAGATCGCCAATGAAAGACCAGATCGCGATTGTCGGGGTCGGCTCGACTGGTTTCAGCCGGGGCAACCGATCACCGTTGTCGCTGGCTCTGGAGGCCTCCACCGTGGCGATCCGTGATGCAGGACTCACCGCCGCTGATATCGACGGTGTGGTAGCCACCGCAGAAGCCGGCGCGGCCAGCGCACCTTTCCTGGTTTCATCGTTGGGGCTGACCGAGGTGTCACACCACAGCCGCCCCGCCCCGCTGATTGTCTTCTCGCTGCTCGACGCAGCCCAAGCCGTGTTCGCAGGCGCTGCCGACCACGTGCTGATAGTCACGCCGGTGATGATGTCGTCGTGGAACTCGCGTCGAGCCGCCAAAGATCCTTGGCGGCGCGGGGCCCGCAGCAGCATCCGTCCCGTTCCCGAAGACTCAGCCAACGCCAACGCCTACGCCACCTGGGCCGGTCGCTACATGCACGAGTTCGGCGCGTCAAAAGACCCTTTCGCTCGAATTGCCATCAATTCGCGGAGCAACGCCGCGGCCAATGAACTCGCGGCAATGCGCAAGCCCCTGTCATTCGACGAGTATCACGCCGGTCGCATGATTCGCACACCGCTCAACATGTTCGACATGGACTACCCCGCCGATGGGGCCGACGCCTTCGTGGTCACTACCGCGCAACGAGCGGCGCAACTCCCGCAACCTCCGGTACTGATCCACGCTGCCACGACAGGTGTGTTCGGCGAGAACACCGAAGACCAACTCCCCAGCCTCAAACGCCACGGCCAGCATGTCGTTGTCGACCATCTCAAGGCTCGATCCGACTTGTGGATCGACGATATCGACCTGTTCTATCCCTATGAGGGATTCACGATCGTCGCATTGAGTTGGCTCGAGAACTGCGGGTTCTGCGAAATGGGCGGCGCCGAGCGATACCTGGCAGAGCACTGGAATGACGAACGTCAGCGAATCGAGATCGACGGTCGGATCCCGCTCAACACCCACGGAGGATCGTTGTCGGAAGGAGCGACTCGGGGAACGGGTCATCTGCGCGAGGCGGTGGTGCAGTTGCGTGGTCAGGCTGGCGCACGCCAGGTTGAAGGTGCCAAGGTTGCACTGGTGACTCCCGGGGGTTTCTTTTTCAACTCCCAAGGTGCGATTCTGAGATCGGCCTGAGAAACCAGCAAGAACCGAGCAGAACCAGCCAGAACAAAAGGGGGTGCCATGAAAGCAGAGGACATGATCCTCATCAGCGTCGACGATCACATCTGCGAACCCGCCGACATGTTCGACGCCCATGTCCCGGCCGCTTACCAGGACCGTGCGCCACGGGTCGAAACCGACGAGAACGGCCATCAGCAGTGGTGGTACGGCGAGGCGATCGGACGCAACTTGGGTTTGAACGCGGTCGCAGGCAAACCGCCGTCAATGTTCAACATCAACCCCAGTCGCTTCGATGAGATGCGCCCCGGTTGTTACGATGTCCATGAGCGGGTCCGTGACATGTCTGCGGGCGGCCAACTCGCGGGTCTCAACTTCCCGAACTGGACCGGGTTCGCAGGCCAAGTGCTGAGCGAAGGTCCGGACCGTGATGTGAACCTGGTGATGATCCGCGCCTACAACGATTGGCATGTTGACGAGTGGTGCGACAGCTATCCCGACCGATTCATCCCCTGCGGGATGGTGCCACTGTGGGATGCCGATCTGGCCGCAGCCGAGGTTCGCCGCTTGGCCGCCAAAGGCGTGCGTGCAATCACCTTCTCAGAGAATCCAGCGGCGTTGGGAGTGCCGTCGATGCACTCAGGTTTCTGGGATCCGCTGTTCGCCGCGTGCAACGACGAGGGCGTGGTCATCTGCTGTCATGTCGGATCGTCGTCGAAGGGAATGAACACTTCATTTGATGCTCCGCCCCCGGTACCGATCACCTTGTCGCCGTTGAGCACGATGTACACCATGGGCGATCTGTTGTGGGCCGATATCTGGCATCGCTTCCCGGACTTGAAATTCGCTCTGAGCGAGGGCGACATCGGCTGGATTCCCTATCTGTTGCAACGAGCCGACCATGTGCAGCGCCGACATCAGGGCTGGACCGGCCACGAGTTCCCGGCAGGCATGGAATTGGCCAGCGATATTTTCCGCCGTCACATGTTGTGTTGCTTCATCGAAGATCCTGTCGGTGTGGCGCTGATTGATCAGTTCAACATCGATCATGTCTGTTGGGAGTCGGACTTCCCCCACAGCGACAGTTCGTGGCCCAACGCCCCGGAGAGCCTCGAATCATGCTTTGCCGGAGTCAGCGATGAGATCGTCAACAAGATCACCCATCTCAATGCCATGGAACAGTTCGGTTTCGACCCGTTCTCAGTGCGACCCCGTGAACAGTGCATCGCAGGAGCTCTCAGGGCCGCGGCTGCCGATGTCGACACGGTCACTCACTTGGGGCATGAGCCCGACGAGACCGATCTTGCGTACTGGCAAGCGCTAACCACCCGAGGTCTGAAGCCACCGCCATCGAAGTCCTAACGTCGCCGGTTCTGCGTCGCTGGCTAGCCGCCGAGCAGGCCGCTGGCTAGTTGTTCGGCGTAATGGTCGCCATCGCCGAAGGCAAGGTCATGCACCCAAGCTCGTTTCAAGAAGAGGTGGGCGTCGACTTCCCAGGTGTAGCCCATGCCACCGTGGACCTGCACAGAGTCTTTGCCGCAGGCAGCGGCCGCGCTGGAGGCTAGGACTTTGGCCACTGCTACTGAGTGGGCGGGATCGTCGACTCCTTTGCCGTCAATGGTTGTTCCCGCCGCGTAGACCGCAGCCCGCAAGACCTCAACTCGGGTGATCATGTCGGCGCAGCGGTGCTTGACCGCCTGGAAGGCACCAATTGGTTTGCCGAACTGTTCACGTTGCTTGGCGTATTCGACAGCGAGGTCAGTGGCGCCTACGGCAAGGCCGAGCTGCAATGCGGCGGTGAGCAGCGCGCCGCATTGTCGCCATTCGTCGGCGGTCTTTGCATCGGCGATTCTGCGTCCTTGAGGTAGCTCCGTTACTGCCGTAACGGGAGTCAGCGGATCGAGCGGGTGGGCAGCCGGTGTAGCGCCTTCGGTTCTAAGTGAAGCGGCGTCAACCGACCAGAGTCCCTCATCATCGCTGATCACGAGAGTGTCGATCCACGGTAGGAACTCGACGTAACAACGCCCCTCCGAGCGCTCTTGCGTACCGACCACGATGGTCCCCTGCGCTGCGCCATTGGCAATCGCTGCACCATCGGCAAGCTCAGCACCGCCCGCACCAACAGCACCGCCCGCACCAACAGCACCGGCCACACCAACAGCACCGGCCACACCAACAGCACCGGCCACACCAACAGCGCGGCCCGCACCAACAGCGCGGCCCGCACCAACAGCACTGGCCACACCAACAGCACTGGCCACACCAACAGCACTGGCCACACCATCAGTACTGGCCAATCCGACGAGTGCAGCGGCCAGGGTGGTGGCTACCAGCGGGCCGGGCACCAGAGCACGACCAAGCTGTTCAAACACGACCACCGCGTCGGCCCAACCCATGCCCAGACCACCGTCGGACTCTGGTCGGGTCAACGAGAACACGCCCGTTTCGGCCAGCTCCGCCCAACGCCCACGGTCAAGCCCGTCGGTTGCCATTGAGCGGACCGTCTCAATGTCGAAACGGCCTGCACACAAAGCAGCCACGCCTTCGGCGAGCGCCTCTTGGTCTTCATTCAACTCGAAGTCCATCTCAACGGTCCTTGGGGAGTCCGAGCAGGCGTTCGCCTACAATGTTGCGCTGTATTTCTGAAGTGCCGGCGGCAATCGTCAGGGTCAACGTGTAGAGCCGCTCCCCCACATGATCAAGCTCGCTCAGATCAAGCGTGTCACCAATGGCCAGACCCGCCCGACCCAGTATCTGCTCGGCCAAGTCGGACATGCGCTTCCGCACATCGGCATAGGCGAGCTTGAATACCGACCCACCAGGACCGACCATGCCCGTGCGTTGAGCTTGACTGACGTTGCGTTTGGTCAAAGACCAGAGCGCGTCAAGTTCAGCTTCTAAGCGGCCGAGTTGACGTCGGATCTCTGCATCGTCTGAGGCTCGGGCTGAACCTCTCGTAACTTTCAGGGCGATTCCCGCAAGGTCGGCCAGCAACCGTTGAGAGGCGATGATCTCGCTGATAAACGCTGTTCCTCGCTCGAAGGCGAAGGTCACCATCGTCACCCGCCAGCCATCGTTGTGATCGCCGACGCGGTTGACTTTGGGGATTCGCACCTCGTCGAGGAACATCTCGGCGAACTCGCTGGCACCGAGGGCGGTCACGATCGGGCGGATCTCGATGCCGGGAAGGTCCATGGGCATTATCAACCAGGTGATCCCCCGGTGTTTGGGCACGTCGGGGTCGGTGCGCACTAACAATTCGCAGTAGTCGGCCACTTGAGCGAATGAAGTCCAGATTTTTTGGCCGGTCACCATATAGTGATCTCCGTCGTCGAACGCTCGTGTGGTGAGAGAAGCGAGATCTGAGCCCGAACCTGGTTCTGAAAATCCCTGGCACCAGACATGATCTCCACGCAGGATCGGGGCGAGGTGGGTGCTCTGCTGGGTGGGCGTGGCTTCGGCGATCAGGGTCGGGCCGGCATGTAGTTGTCCCACGAAGTTCACGCCCACATAGGGAGCGCCCACCCGTTCTGTTTCCTCAAGGAAGATCAGATGCTCGGTGGGGGTGGATCCTCGCCCACCGAACTCGGCCGGCCAATGGATTCCGGCGTACCCCGCGTCATACAAGATCCGTTGCCATTGAGTGTCGTAGGTTCTGCGAGCCTCAAGATCTGTGTGGTCTGTTGGAGGAGGGCCGACGTTGGGCAAAACGCCTTTGAGCCAGGCCCGCAGTTCGTCACGAAAGGCTTCTTCGTCTTTGGTGTAGCAAAGATCCATGAGTCTCCGACTCTATTTGCTCTCGCCGCTCTGCCCCACTTCGGACGGAGTCCTGCTGTAACGGACGGTAGGCAGGTTTATCTGAGACGTGTTCTGGATTGTTTCTTGGCCGCAGCGAGCAGTACACGCTCTTCTCGCTGTTTGTAGAAGTCGTCAAGGGGATAGCCACCAGAGACGAGCCCGTTTCGTGGCGCGGTTGTGCAATCTGAGAAAGTACGGCAAAGCAATCGTCTATCGAGCGGACGACCGGCGAGCACATCGGCGGGCATGTGGGGATACGACAGCATCATTCGGCCCAAACCCACTGAGTCGGCGCAACCGCTCGCCACCACTGCCTGGCCGACATTTGGCAGCCACTGTTGGAGATACGACAAACCGGCACCCACGATCCGAATATCGGGCTGACGCCGGGCAACCTCGGTCGTTGCCGCAATCAGCCGGGCCACCCCAACCAGCGGATCCTCAGGCAGCTGATAACCGTCGGACGGTGGAAAATAGGCTGGCCGTTGAACATGGGGTACGTAGTACGGGCTCCCCGCCGAGGCGCACACAAGGCCCACGCCCAAGCCCGCTAGGTAGTCGAGCAGTTCATGGGTTTCGGTCAGGTCATATCCCAAACCGGTGCCATCACCGCCGAAGGCGCATCGGTAGCCATCTTGACCGTA
>JAKZTU010000078.1:0-4312 GCA_047516945.1 Acidimicrobiales bacterium | reverse complement strand
GAGGAACGTGTACTGCGTGGTTTCGATCATGTGATCGACTCCAACCGTTCCAAGACGGTCGTGACGTTTTGTCATGGCATGACCACATCGGTGTTTCTGCGGTCCATTCTCAAATACCCGGACCCACTTTCGATGATTGTCGACTATTGCAGCATCACCCGAGTGCGTGCGGCCTGGGTTGGTATTCGTTCGGTTCGGTCCATCAACGAAACGCATCACGTACGGGATCTGATCGATTGGTGAACCGGTGATCGTTGCCATCCCGGCGAAAGCTGTGGGCTGATGAAAGTCGTTCGGGTCGTCGATGGGCAGCCGACGCTGACTGACGCGCCGATGCCTGCTGACCGGAACCAATTTCGCATCAAGGTAGCGGCCGTAGGCATATGCGGTTCAGACCTTCACATGATCGATAACGGAATGGCCGAAGGGCGGGTGCTTGGCCACGAAATCTCTGGATATCTCGACGACAGCACGCCTGTGGCCGTCGAACCGCTGCGTTCGTGCGGTCATTGCGGGAACTGCAAAGAAGGCGAACGGCATCGCTGCGATGCTGGCGCAGACATCATCGGCGTGTTCAGCGACGGAGGCATGGGCGAGTACCTGTTGGCACCCGCAGAAGCCCTGGTACGGCTGCCGAGTGGGATCAAGGTGACCGATGCCTCGCTAGTTGAGAATCTGGCTGTGGCGGTTCACGCGGTAAACCGGACTCGGATGCAAACCTCCGAACGGGTCGGGATCATTGGAGCCGGTCCTATTGGTTTGGCGACAGCAGCGGTTTTGCGACAGGCAGGGTTCGATGCCGATATCAGCGCTCGCCACGATCATCAAGCAGCCGCAGCCCAGTCGGTAGGAGCCAACGTCGGGTTTGGCGACGGTTACGACGTGGTCTTTGATGCTGTCGGTTCCACGTCTTCGCTGCTTGAATCAGTGAAGCGATGCAGATATGGGGGGCGGGTTTGCATGGTTGGTTCGTTTTGGGACCCGGTGGAACTGGACATGACGATCCTCATGCAGGAGGTGACGCTGATTCCGGCGATGATGTACAGCCAAACCGCGGCGGGACGCGAGATTTCCAGCGCGGCTGCGCTGCTGTCGGAAATGCCTCAACTCGGCGATGCCCTGATCTCGCACCGGTATCCACTCGACGGTGCAAAAGAGGCGTTCGCCGCGGCGCGGGACCGCTCCTCGGGGGCCATCAAGGTTGTCTTCGAACCGCACGGATGAGCGTGAATTTCGAGCGAAGCAACCTATGATCTCACCGTGTCGGGCATGGTCTCTCTGGTCGTAATGGCGGCGGGTCTCGGCTCGCGTTTCGGTGGCACCAAGCAACTCGCGGCTGTCGGCGTTGACGGCGAGGCGTTCCTTGACTTCGCGATCCGCGACGCGGTCGATGCCGGTGTCGGCAGGGTCGTGCTCATTGTCCGCAGCGACATCAAAGACAATGTGCGACATCATATCGGTGACCGTTACGGAGACCTCAAGATCAGCTATGTCTGTCAGGACATACACGGACCGCCACGCACCAAACCGTGGGGGACCGCGCACGCGGTGCTAGCAGCAGCTTCGGAAGTGGATGGCCCGTTTGTTGTGTGCAATGCCGATGACTACTACGGCCGCTCCACATATGAGTCTGTGGTCGCCCGAACCAGCGGACTCCAGGCGGGGAGCGCACTGCTTGCTGGGTTTCGTTTGGACTTGACCCTGCCCGAGGTTGGCGAGGTCAGCCGGGGCATTTGCACGGTCACCGGGGACGAACTTGTGTCGCTGGTTGAAACCCATGGCATCGGCCAGCAGCAAGACGGATCCATCAGCGCAACTGAGCCACCCGGGCTGCTGGCTGCCGATGCGGTCGTGTCCATGAACTTCTGGGCTTTTCCAGAGCAGATCTTCGACCATCTCGAAGCAGGGTATGAGAGGTTCATGCGCCGATACGGCAACGACGAGAAAGCGGAGTTTCTGCTTCCATCGATGGTCGATGAACTCATGGCTTCCTCTCAGTTGACAGTGGGGGTGATCCCCACCACCGAAGCGTGGGTCGGAGTGACCAACCCCGACGACCTAGAGATCGCCCGCTGCCGCATCGCCGAGTTCCGGGACCGGTGATAACGCCGAACTTTTGATTCGTCAACTGCTTCTATACGTAAGCCGTTGGAACGCTGAAAATAGGTATTCCCTGTGCAAGAGCCGCCTGTATGAGAGGTTCATTGTCATTGGCTTGCGGGGAGAATATGCCTGCGTTGAGAAAACGAGCAGCCGCTAGCGCTTCGAGCGCGAGCAAGTTGAGGCGGGCGCCATCGCGCACGAGTTTGTCCATCGGCCAGCCGAGCGAGCGAAGCGAGACCAGTTCGATTGTTTCGGGCAACTCCATGACCGCAGCGATGACCTCGGTTGCGATGTCAGGCGCCACGTTTCCGAGTTGGCGCGACATTGATTCCACCACAGCTTTATCAGCGGGCGCGGGGCATAAACGGTGATACCACAACCCGGTCGTGGCGATTATTCCACCTCGTGGCCGCAGTTCGCGCGGTTCGTCTCCGAGCAGCAGGCTCAACAGAATGTGATCGTCGACGAGGACCACATCGTTCATTGCAGGCCCGGGATCATGCGAGATCGGGATCGCTGGCAGCAACTCGGTGAGCGAGTGTTCCATAGCCGTGCGAACTCCACACACCTCTCAGTCATCGAAAACAACCTCAACACCATGCCCCGCAAACTCCATAACTGGAAATCAGCCAAAAACATCTATATTCAACTGACTTGCAACCACCACTAGAGCTTGCGCACCAATGATCAAGAAAGAAAGAACGAGAGATGCACCAATGATCAAGAAAGTCGGTCCTCTGGTTGTTTCTACGGCGTTGCTTTTGGTGGGGGCTTGCAGCGGCGGTGATTCGGTGTCGGTCGGCGAGGAACGGCCCGACACGCTCGCCCTTTCCAGCACTTGGATGTATCACTTCACGAGCCTTGAGGAGATGACGGCCACTGCCAGCCTTGTCGTTTCGGGCGAAGTGACCGCGGTTGAGCGTGGCCGCACGCTCAACGCCGATGATCCACTGTCCACCACGATAACGGTACGCGACGTTACCATCACCATCGCTGAGACTCTCAGGGGAACAGCACCCGGCGCGACTGTTGTTGTCGAAGAGGAGGGCCACTTTGACGATGGCACATCGTTTGAATACGCGGAGATGCCTTGGAGCCGTGTAGGTGACAAGGGCGTGTACTTCTTGGCGCAGAGTTCGAGCCAGCCGGATGACCGCTACATCCAGATCGTCCCCGACGGACGGATCTTGACCCACCACCATGTTGACGGGCAGTCCCAGATCTACGAAACTGCGGAGGTTTTCTCGCACTCGGTTCTTGGCACTGCTTTGGGTGAACTTGCCCCAGACAGCGTTGCTGGCCGTGTCCGACAGTCTGTGGTAACCGTCGTGAGTGAGAACATTCAGCCGCAGAAATCAATCTCTGAGGTGCTGGCAGAACTCGAAGCCGAGGACGACAGCGGCATTCCTGGCAATACTGGCGACAGCGGTGACGGCACGGTGCCTTCCACTCCCGGCGGCAGTACCTCTGACAATGGCGGCAATGACACAACCGGTCAGGAGACACCGTGATGAACAAGAAGATGAGACGGTTTCGAAACACGCTTCGCTTAGCGGCCACTGCGTCGGTAGTCGCAGTGCTTGTGGCTAGTACCGCGGGCGCTCACCATGACGATGAGTCTTTCAGGTTGCGTACCCGCGACAACAACATCCAAGACTACGAACATGTTGCCCTGACTCCAGCCGGTGAGATGGCGTGTGACTGGGGAGCCAGCCAACTTCAGCGATCAGAAATCACTGTGAAAGTAGGCGGGCAACGATATCCACTGTCACGACAAGGTCTTCAATTCATATTTTGGTGGTAGGACCAGATGCACGACGATCGTTTGGTGGAACCGCCGTTGCGGTCACTTTCAAATCGATTTCAACCTGAGAAACATGGACACCACACCGGATTCCAACCATGAGCGTAACTTCTGGCGCTCCATTGGCTGCCACGAGTTCGGCCACACCGGCAGTATCGCGCACGTCAACTCGAATGAATCATGCATGAGTAGTTGGACTGGTTTGGGTCTGGACAACGCGGAGACGTTCACTAGCGCCGACTTAGACCACATCAACGACGCCTTTTGAGTCGAACTTCGCTGTGTTGAAAGCCCTTCTTTTGGTGGCCGGGCTGCTGACTGTGCTGGTTGCATGCAGCGACAACACCGCGACTGGCAGCGCGTTCTGTGAGCAGGCGCAGTTTTTTGCGTCAAGGAGCATTCGAG
>JAKZTU010000077.1:0-3411 GCA_047516945.1 Acidimicrobiales bacterium | reverse complement strand
GCGCGGGGCGGTGGTGCGCATCCTTTGAGGGAGGAGGTGTGCTCCACCGCTACCGCAGTCCAAATACTAGGACTACACGCGGCGCGAGGTGGGGACTATTCCCTTGACACAAGTTGTGAGACAAGCTGTGAGACAAGACTTGCCGCGGTGTAGCTCAACTGGTTCGGGGTGACCATCCGGTGATGAGGCCGTCGACAACGCGTTCGACGAGGCTCTCGGCGTCAAGACCCGGAGCCATTCTGGCGACGGTTGCAACACCGTGCACTGACGCCCACAGCGCCATGGCGTAGTCGAGCGGTTCGGCCGCTGCGAGGGCGCCTTCGGCGATGGCTTTGCGCAGGTTGTCGACCATGGCGTTGAACACCGCCGATGCTCCACTGTGTTCGCTGCCAATGTCGATTCCGAGGGAATCGGGACGATAACGAAACATGAGCTGGAACAGTTGCGGCTCGTCTATTGACATCTGCACGTAGACCAGACTCGATTGTCGGAGCATCTCAATGGTGCCGCTGGCTGGAATGTTGGCAAAACGGTCGGCAAGGTCTTCGTAGCAGACTTGCGCGCAAGCCCGCATCAACTCGTCGCGGGACCCGAAGTAGGCATAGAACGCGGGAGCGGTGACACCCATACGTGCCCCCAGAGTCCGCATTGACAGCGCTTCGATTCCCGACTCACGCACAACCGTGAGAGCTTCGGCCACGATCGCATCAGCGCTCAACGCCGCCCGGCTCGTTTGTACGTTCATGTGCCCACCACCATGTTCTTGCGCATTCCTTTGCTTGCGCCTCTGGTCCTCAGAGGTCTTGCTCCGGTGATCCCGGATGGGAACTTGACCGCTACGACTATCAAGAACAGTCCGTTGAGGGCGAATTGGTAGCTTGAGGCATCGTCATTGAATTGGTCCAGCGTGACGGTGAGCAACCCGCCTTCGGTGAGTGCTCCAGCCACAAGGGCGGCGATCGGCGTTGCTATCCCGCTCAAATACGCGATCGCCACCACGACTAGTGAGTCCAAAGCGCCGAAAGACGCAGATGACACGAATTGTTGCTGGTAAGCCAGCAGTGTGCCGCCAACACCTGCAAGGAACGCGGCCACTGCGTTGGCGCTGAGCTTGACTCGCACCGCGGAGATCCCGATTGCTTCAGCGGCACGCTCGTTGGCGCGCACTGCCAGCCATTGGCGACCCGTGGCACTGCGCCTGAGGTTGACGACGAGCCACATCGACCCAGCAAGCACCACCAGCGTTAGCACCCCAAACCAAGCGCGCGGGTAGCCCGAGCCGATGGCTTGAATGTTGAAGTCAAGGCCAGCGATCTGGGCGGGTTCCACCGGAGAGCCACCTAAGCCGCCGGTGAACCAGCGCCATTTGAACACGAGTTCTTCGACAGCCACTGCCGCGGCAAGCGAGGCGATGGCCAGAGTCAAACCGCGTATTCGTATCGCCGGTAGGCCGGCGATAGTTCCGACCGCCACAGCTACCAACACCCCCAACAACGGTGCCACGGGAAACCCGAGGCCAAGTTCGTCTTGCGCTCGAACCATGCCGAACGCTGCGATTCCGGCCAACGCGAAAGTCGCCAACGAAATCTGACCCACGAAACCCGTGAGCACGATCACCGACAGGGTTATCACCGCGGCGATGGCTGAGAGCATGATGCCGAGCCGCCAATGCGAGCCCAACAAGAACACCGCGGCTCCACAGGTCACGACCACCAAGACGGTGATCCGTATGGCGTGGCGAGGCTCGGGCGCGGTTGGCAGGGTGATGTTTGTGCTCAGATCGCCCCGCCTGATCCGCCGGTCGCCCCGCAACATCAGGGCCAAAACCACCAGCGCGAAAGGCACGCCTTGTTGCAATCCGATGGCAGGCAGCCAGTCCCACTCCGATTGGGCATGCAGTAGTTCGGATTGGAGCATTCCGATGCCGAAGCCGGCAGCAGCGCTCACGCCTATCGATCTGAACTGGCCGAGCAAGGCGGCTCCGAGGGCAGCCACGATCAGCAACGGCGTGGTTGTCGGCTCGATCCGAGTGATCGGCGCGGCGAGAATCATTGCTGCGCCAGCCAACATCGTGGCCAGCATCCAGTTGACAACACCGATCCGGTCCGCGGAGATACCAACCAGAACAGCTCCGGTTTCACTCTCGGCGCTTGCTCTGGTGGACAGCCCGAAGTTGCTGAAGCGATATAGAGCCCACACTGCCAGCGATGCGAGCACCACGATGACGGTGAGCCAGTAGCGGTCGGCGATGTTTCTGACCCCTGCGATCTCAACGATGTTGGTGGGCAACGGGCCGTCGATGTTGAGGGTGGCAGAAGACACCGTTGAGAAGCGCAGCGCCATCACGCCGATCAGATAGGTCATCAACCCGAGCGACGCCACGATGCGGGCCAGCGGTGGTGCCAGTCTCAACGGCCGAAAGATCAGCAGGTAACAGAGCGCCCCTACTAGTGCTGCCAGCAACATCACGATGATGAAGGCGCTGGCCACCGTGGGGCGCGCCAGAAGATGGAACCGCTCCGGCACGAACGGGATCAGGAATGGTTGTACGACATCTCCGGTGGCTCGGAATTCGTAATAGACGAGGGCCAGGTAAGTGCCGATTGCGGCGTGGGCGAAGTTGATTACGTTGCTGGCTCGGTGGGTGACCACCACCCCGACTGCCAAGGCGGCGATTACCGCTCCGCTTCCCAGGCCGAGCAACAGGTTGCTGAGATGTCCGCTCACGTCATTGGGTCTATCAGCCCGCTACGACAGGCACCGACATTGCCGCGGCGTACGGTTCGACATCCTGGTGTTACGGTCCCGCACCGCTGGCGGCGAACAGTTCGGCGGTGTCGATCCAGCCGCTCACAAACTCGACCTCGCCCACGGATTCCATCTTGAACAGCGTCTGTTGCGGGGCACACAGGGCGGGCAGTCCCGGCACCTGTTGACCGTCGCAGGTGTAGGGGTGGCCCCAGAAGCTCTCGTGGTCGACGGATTGGCGCAGCGTGTCGATGATCGCTTGTCTGGTGATTTGGTCGCCGCCGAGTTCCACGAGTACGCCGTAGAGGTTCATCATTCCCCTGAACCCGACGGTTCCCGCGGCTTGGGCTGAGCCGGTGTTGTATCGGTTGGTGACTTCGTCGAATAGTGTGCCCTCGACATCGGCGTCGTCGGGGGGTCCCTCGGAGTTGAACACCACTCCAATGTTGGCGCCATCCGCGGCCTCGATCACGTGATCAGCCGCGCAGGCTCCTACGAGGTAGAGCTGGGCGTCGATTTCGAGTTCCTTGAAGGTCTTCATGATGCTGACGCAGGAGCTGTCGACGGCGGCGATCACTACGGCGTCGGCTTCGAACTCGATGGCTTGGTTCAGCACCGGTAGGAAGTCTGCGGCGATCACCGGGAATCGCACCAGCTTCACGT
>JAKZTU010000076.1:0-3799 GCA_047516945.1 Acidimicrobiales bacterium | reverse complement strand
TCGCGGGTTTCGCCGAATTCTTGGTTGTCGAGGAACCACTGTTTCACGTCTTCGACGAAGTAAGCGGCCGGATACTTTTCTTCGAGGATTGGTACGTCATCGACGAGTTCAATCGGCTCTAAGCGTGCGAATTCATACTCGTCGACCGTTATGTAGTCGTTGGTATACATGCGCAACAGCACGAGGTCGCGTCGTTCGCGGGCTTCATTCGGGTTCTGGTAGGGGTTGTAACGGCTCGGTGCCTGGATAAACCCAGCTAGCGTCGCTGCTTCTACGAGGCTGAGTTCGGTTACTTTGAGGCAGTCGTCGCCTTGGATGCCTTGCAGCGCGCAGTTGGGGGCACCGAAGTATTGGCGAGCGGCGGCTTCGATGCCGTATGCACCGTTGCCGAAGTAGATCCAGTTGAGATAGCGCTCAAGGATGAACTCCTTGGTGTAGTGCTGTTCGAAGCGCAGAGCCATGAATAGTTCTTCGATTTTGCGACTGCCCGTGTTGTCGCTGCGATCCAAGAAGACGTTGCCGACGTATTGTTGAGTGATGGTGGAGCCGCCCTGGCTGATCCCTCCAGCACTCACGTTGGATCGCGCCGCTCGCAGGATGGCTTTGAGGTCAATGCCGTTGTGATCCCAGAACCGCTCGTCCTCAATGGCGATTACCGCGTTTTGAACGATTTCTGGAATGTCGGCGATGGGAACGTCGGTGCGGTTCTGTTCTCCCCGCAGACTTGTGATGAGTTTGCCGTTGCGGTCAAGCACGACGGAAGACTGTGCTGTTTCGAGATCGTCGACCGAAAAGTCCGAACCGAACAAAGTGTCGAAGTCTTTGGTCTCCAAGCTGCATCCAGCTGTGAAGACGGCGATTGTTGCGAGCGCTGCCAAGTGGCGTCGAACGAGGCGTCGGAGGCGGCGCATGGCCCCCATTCTGCTCACAAACGACTCCCGATCCTCACCACGAATTTTTTCTAAGCGAGCACAGCTAGCGAGAGCCTTCGAGTTGCAATACGTTGTTCCCCGCGCTGGTTCGCTTCGCTCCATTCCCTATTTGATCTCCTATCGTGGTTCCACATGACTGGAGCGGCTGTTGTTGACGATCTTGGGTTCCGCGGCTTGCTGCAGGATCACACCGACGAGGCTGCTTTACGGGAGTTGCTTGAACCAGGCCAGATCTCCCTGTATCACGGCATCGACCCGACAGCTCCGAGCCTGCACCTCGGCAATCTCATCGGAGTGCTGGTGCTGCGTCGCTTCCAAGACGCCGGACACCGGCCAGTTGCCTTGGTAGGTGGCGCGACCGGGATGATCGGTGACCCGAGTGGCCGCTCCGGTGAACGGAATCTTCTTGACATTGATGAACTGGCCGCAAACGTGGCTGGGATCAGATCGCAGTTGGAGCGGTTGCTCGACTTCGGCGGCACGAGCGGGGCTGAGTTGGTCAACAACCACGAGTGGATGCGCGATGTGACTTTGCTCGAGTTCCTGCGTGACGCCGGCAAGCACATCACCGTCAACCAGATGGTTGCGAAGGACTCGATCCGTTCAAGAATGACCAGCGATGTGGGCATCTCGTTCACGGAGTTCAGTTACATGCTGTTGCAGGCTTTCGATTTCTGGTGGCTGCATGAAAATCGTGGCTGCAAGTTGCAAATTGGCGGTTCCGATCAGTGGGGCAACATCACCGCCGGAATTGATCTAATCCGCAGACGCAGTGGCGTTCGTGCCCACGGCCTCACCTGGCCGCTCATGACCCGCAGCGACGGCAGCAAGTTTGGCAAGACTGCCGAAGGCTCCGTTTGGCTGGATCCTGAGATGACGATGCCTTACGAGTTTCATCAGTACTTCTTGCGAGTCAGTGATGCTGACGTGGAACGCACACTCATGCAGTTGACATTGCTCGGTGTTGGCGACATTTCAGAGATTATGCGAGAGCATGTGACGAGCCCCGAGCAGCGACTGGCACAACATGAGCTGGCGGACTCAGTTACTGGTCTTATCCATGGGTCCGAGGCGCTGCGTCGAGCCAAGCGAGCCGCGGCGGCGTTGTTTGGTGGGGGCGATCTTGACCTGGAGGGTCTTGAGTTGCTGCGCGGGATCGTGCCGGAGACGCTGGTAGCAGCCGATTCGGTTGGTCTTGATGAACCAGTCGTAGATCTGTTGGTGGCGACCGGCGTGTGCGCTTCGAAAGGCGACGCCCGCCGCACTATCAAACAGGGCGGGATCCGGGTTAACGGCCAACTGGTAACCACCAACTCTGAGTCCGTTGAGGCGATCGGTGGCCGGTTTGCTTTGGTGCAGCGTGGTAAAAAGCAGCGATATTTGGCGGTATTCGACGCTTAGTCTGATCAAGCGCTGTTAGAACCTGGCCGATTACTCAAATATTCGGCTCGTTGGGTTGCCGCACCCAGGCTGGTTCGGTAGTTTAGTTATTCGCCTCTGTGGACGCTAGGTCTGACGAGAGCGTAGTGAGGCATCAACAGGCCGGTTCATCTGGTCAGCGTGCCTGGCACTCCGGTGTCGAGTGCTCCTTGAAAACGGAAGAGACGGACGCAAAGCGAGTGCGGGTGACGTTTTGGATTTCGCGATCTGAAACGGCATCTGTCAATTCAATGCCGGGGTTCTCAACGGCCCCGGTGAGCCAGTTCATCCAACTTCGGTTGGATGGACGAACCCCTCCGGAAGCCATCTGGTGACCGGAGAGGAAAACTGGTCACTGCAAGCCAGCGGTGACCGGCTCTACGTAAACGCTGGGTGCCTTACGCGATCACTTCGGTGCTATCACCTAAGTGACTAAGGCATCCGCAACCCGATCTAAAGACCGGTTTCGACCGGTTGAAAGATCTCGACGGAGAGTTTGATCCTGGCTCAGGACGAACGCTGGCGGCGTGCTTAACACATGCAAGTCGAACGAGATACCGGAGCTTGCTCCGGTGGAAAGTGGCGAACGGGTGAGTAACACGTGAGAAATCTGTCCTAGAGACCGGGACAACCATCGGAAACGATGGCTAATACCGGATACCCTCAGACGGCCGCATGGTCGAGTGAGGAAATGCTCAGGTGCTCTAGGAGGATCTCGCGGCCTATCAGCTAGTTGGTGGGGTAACGGCCTACCAAGGCATCGACGCGTAGCGGGTCTGAGAGGACGACCCGTCACATTGGGACTGAGATACGGCCCAGACTCCTACGGGAGGCAGCAGTGGGGAATATTGCGCAATGGGCGAAAGCCTGACGCAGCAACGCCGCGTGAGGGATGACGGCTTTCGGGTTGTAAACCTCTTTCAGTGATGACGAAAATGACGGTAGTCACAGAAGAAGCTCCGGCCAACTACGTGCCAGCAGCCGCGGTAACACGTAGGGAGCGAGCGTTGTCCGGATTTATTGGGCGTAAAGAGCTCGTAGGCGGTTTCGTAAGTCGGATGTGAAAACTCAGGGCTCAACCCTGAGACGCCATCTGATACTGCGATGACTAGAGTCCGGTAGAGGAGCATGGAATTCCTGGTGTAGCGGTGGAATGCGCAGATATCAGGAGGAACACCAACGGCGAAGGCAGTGCTCTGGGCCGGTACTGACGCTGAGGAGCGAAAGCATGGGGAGCAAACAGGATTAGATACCCTGGTAGTCCATGCCGTAAACGTTGGGCACTAGGTGTGGGGTCTTCTAACGGATTCCGTGCCGTAGCTAACGCATTAAGTGCCCCGCCTGGGGAGTACGGCCGCAAGGCTAAAACTCAAAGGAATTGACGGGGGCCCGCACAAGCGGCGGAGCATGTTGCTTAATTCGAGGCAACGCGAAGAACCTTACCTGGG
>JAKZTU010000075.1:0-2813 GCA_047516945.1 Acidimicrobiales bacterium | reverse complement strand
GAACTTGGACATCTCGGCGAGCCGTTGGACAACAGCGGACGGGACCCCCTCAGTGAGGTAGTCAAGGATGCCTTGTCGGACCAGTTCGCCGTCCTGGATGCCGGAACCGGCCAGTTCCCACATCTCGTAGAGGCTTCTGCGTCTTGCCCGTCCGATTGTGTCGTAAACGAACTCGGCGAGCATTCGGCCGCATTCCCGCACGGCGCTTTGTGCGCTGGCGAAAGTGGAGACGCGCTCTCGGAACGCTTCAACGCGGCCTGGTTGGGATCGGGCAACGAAGCCAAGCAGGTTGTCGGCGATCTGCTCGGGGCTGATATTAAGAGACACTGAGACCGTGGCGGTTTCGTTGCTGCCCCATCCCTCAATGCAGTAGTCACCGACTACGCCAAGGATCGCTAGCCGGTGCAACGCTCGTTTCGACGCGTTCCGCTGCTTTTCCTGGTCGCCGAGGGGGATGGTGCTGTTCGCGCAGAGTCTGCTGAACACTTCCTCTGTTGTTCGGGCGTCTTTGTCTGGGCTGGGGAACGACCGGTTGTGGAACCACAACACGGTAGAGATGTCGTCATTGGTCTTCTGCTGCTGCCCCGATTCCAATTGCGCCCTGCTCTGCGCCTGGCTGTGCTCGGTGAGGATCAACACGCTCTTCGCAGGCTGATGGTCGCGCCCGGCACGTCCGACTTCTTGGTAGAACGACTCGATTGACTGGGGCAGCCCGAAGTGGACGATCCATCTGACGTTTGGCTTGTCAATGCCCATGCCATACGCCTTGGTCGCGACAAGCGCGCTGATCTGGTCAGTTTTGAACATCAACGCGTTGCTAGTTTTCTCGTTGTCCCAGTCGCCCCAAGCCGATCCTTTGGGCGCGGTAGACGAAAACCCGGCTGCGGTGGGGATCGCCGAACGAACCGCTTTGAGCGTGTCGGTCATACTGCGGTGTTGCCCGTTCACGGTGGGGATGAACACGATCCCTGGGAGTCTGCCCTCCACACGGAACGCTGCTGGCTGCTCACCGAGAGAAGCGGGGAGGCACCGCAGAACATCGGTGAGTGTGTCGGTAGACAAACGGGGGTTGGTGCGTCTCACCTCGTAGGTGAGTTCTGGCCGGTCAAACGACGCGGGGCTGACGATGCTGTCGGGGGAATCGCCGGAGATCCCCAGTTGGAACAGCACATCTGACAGAACCGCACGCGATGCCGTGCCGGTCAACGCTAGAAGCGGCGGCGCTCCAAGCCCCGAGGGGTCGCACACCATTCGGACAGTTCTGCCGAAGTTCAGATAGGCGGTGCGGAAGTCGTGTCCCCACTCCGACACGCAGTGCGCCTCGTCAACTACAACCAGACTCACCGGGAAGGACCGGGCTGAGGCAGCGAGCAAGTCTCGGAACTTCTGCCGTTGCAGCCGCTCGGGGGCAACGAAAACGAAATACGCGTTCTCTGCGTGGTGCATGCTTTCGCCGCTGTTGCGGGCGGTGATCCCGTGGGCCCGGTCGATCCCGTGTTCAGCCAGCCCGCTTATCTGGTCGTCGATCAATGAGGTAATCGGATCAACCACCAGAACACGACCGGGGAAGATCAACCCGGTTATCTGATAGATCATGCTCTTACCGCCTCCAGTGGGGAGCAGCACCGCGCAGTCCCGACCCGCGAGAACCGCTGAGACCCCTTCGAGTTGGCCTTCACGGAACCGGTCCTTGGCGAAGACGGCTCGCATCACTGCTTCCAACGCTGGTTGACGCAGCCGCAGCTTGTTTGACTGCCCTGGATGGGCGGCAGTCTGTAGGCGTACCAGGTCTCGCGGCAGGACCGGCACTCCGGTAGAGCGGACCACCACCAACGGCGGGCCATCCAGATCGGGGCGGGGGAGTTGCTCTGACGGCGACCAGTCGCTCTGCAACAGCACCACAACTGATGCCGTGCCGTCGCTGGTCCCTAGCTCATGGGTTTGTTCGTACCCGAATCCTTCGTCTGAGCGTCGGTAAACAACCTCTACGTCGCCGCGGAACGCTATGACCTTCGGTACCGAATCTCCAGCACCCCAGATATCGGTGAGCGCGGCGAGTGTTTCCAGATACGGTCCGATCAAACCAGCCGACAAACCGGTCGGGTCAGACAACTCGATCACCCAGCGTTCGCCTGACAAGAACCCGGCATCTGCAGACTCGCAAATGGCGAGCATCAGCCGATGAGTTTGAAGCGGTCCCCAGACCAGCGGGTGCCACGGATTCGGACTGTTTCGACCGGCGAGGGCCTTCCGGGTCGCCTCGAACACCCTCTCAAGCCCCGGACCTTTCTCGGCGCGTAGCTCCTCGGTCGTCACCCTCACCGTGGGGATACCAGCTTTTCGTAACAGCGTGTCCCGCTCTCGGTCTACCAGCCGGGCGGTTTCGTGCTGGGAGCCGTCAACCTCCAACACGACTGGCTCCGACCCCGGCGGGCAGAACAAGAAATCGCATCGGCGCTCACCCTGCGCCTCTGCGTTCTGCACCTCCGCGGCAACTGCAAGGACGTCAAGCGGGGCTTGCGGGACCAGCCATCTTGCCGCCCCCGACCGTCGGGCGTCTATCTGCTCAACCAGCAGTTCCTCAAACTCTGAATCGCACATCCCTTCCGCGAATACCGCTGCGCCTCTAGCGGGAACCAAGAAATCTCGATCCTCCGCCGCCGAAGCGACACCGTCGTGTTCCGACATCAAACGTTTCTCAGCGTCGGGGTGCATTGGGGGAGATGTGCCCCTGGCCAGCAGCCTCAACATCGACCCGACAGCAAGCGACAAAGGAGAAGGACCACCACCTGCTTGTCTAGGACCACGATCCT
>JAKZTU010000074.1:0-4935 GCA_047516945.1 Acidimicrobiales bacterium | reverse complement strand
CCGCAACGACCGCGGTGACCGCGAATCAGAAGCGTCCAATGACCCCAACCGCCAGTCGGTTTCGTTCGAGGACGCCTTCGATGCAGAGCTATCCCAGCAGTTCGACAATCTCGGCCCAGACGCTCCCGCGCGCGGACGAGGTTACGGCTCTGGCGGACGCGGTCGTCGCTAACCCTTTGGCGCACCCACAGGCTCTAGCGGCTGTACTGTTGTAGAGATATGCAGCCGTTTCGCAATTTCGGCGAGAGCGACGATCCGTGGTTCCGCGTCGGTCAAATCGCCGTAACTACCACCGTCCTCGTTTCGGCGATGAGCGTGGCCTACATGTTCGTCTGGGCGTTCGAGGGTCTTGACCGTCCGATTACCACGAAACTCCTGCTCTATGCAGGGCCTCGGTATGGCAGTGTGGGCGACGGTGAGATCTGGAGGCTGGTGACATGGCCACTTCCGACGGAACCCTCGCTGTGGACGCTGCTGTTGGTCGCAGTCTTTTGGATGCTGGGATCACAGCTGGAAGCGCTCATGGGTCGTCGGCGCTTCACGTTCTTTCTCTTGGTGCTAACCGTTGTTCCGGCGCTGGTGATGACGGCGTTGGAGTTCACCGACATCACCGGCTTCGCCTATGGGCTCCGGTACGTCGAACTCGGGATCTTGGTTGCGTTCGCAACCCAATACTCAAGCATCCGCTTCTGGCCAGGGATCCCCGCCTGGGGACTAGCGGGGATCATCGTCGGGATGGCAATGCTTCAAGCCATCAGCAACCAGAGAGGCTACGAACTCGTCCTTACCGTGACGATGGCCTTCCTGGCGCCTTTGATGCTGCGGGCTCTCGGCCACGCGGAACAACACGAGTGGCTACCTAAGTTCCCACTACCGGCCAAACTCGCCGGCGGTCCGTATCACCGCCCGCCGACCCGACAACGCAAACGTTCCCAACCCCGTCAACGCAGCACTCACCTCTCTTCAGTTCCGCCCCCACCGCCACCCCCGGGCGATGTCGCTGCCCAGGCTAAGATCGACGCCTTGCTCGACAAGATGGGTGAGCATGGCTTGGAGAGCTTGACCGAAGCCGAACGCCGCACGCTCGAAGACCTCTCCAAGCGTCTGCGCGACAGGCGGGACCGAAGTTGAGTCGGCCATGACGCGCATAGGAGTCGTGGGTGCCGAAGGACGGATGGGCCAGGCGGTTTGCAGCGCGGTCCGAGACGACCCCGCACTTGAGCTTGTGGCTGCAATCGACATCGAAGATTCACTTGAGGTACTCGTAGAGAAGCAATGTGAAGTAGTCGTTGATTTCACGGTTGCTTCAGCAGCTCGCCAAACGCTCAGGTTCCTAGCCGCCAACGGAATTCACGCCGTCGTCGGCACGACCGGATTCAGTGATGAGGACCTGGCTCTTTTTGCTGAAGCATTCACCGAAAGCAACTGTTTGATCGCGCCCAATTTCGCCATCGGAGCGGTGCTGATGATGCGTTTCGCCGAGTTGGCAGCTCCCCATTTCTCAACAGTTGAGGTGATCGAATATCACCACGACGCCAAGGTGGACGCGCCTTCGGGAACCGCGATTCGGACAGTCGAGCGAATCTCGGCAGCTTCGGCTGATTGGGGCGACGACCCCACGCAACACGAGGTCGTGCCAGGGGCGCGTGGGGGTCAAGGACCCGGCGGCGTGAAGGTTCATTCGGTGCGGATGCGCGGCGTTGTTGCCAATCAGGAAGTGCTGCTGGGTACGACTGGTCAAACCCTGTCAATCCGTCACGACACCATCGATCGCACCTCGTTTATGCCTGGCGTGTTGCTTGGCTGCAAGCGGGTAGCCGAATTCGAGGGGCTGACCCTCGGCCTAGATGCCTTCCTCGGTCTCTGAGCCAGAGAAGTCCGCTCGGCCAGAGAAGCCGCCAGCATCGTCGGCGCGCTGGGCGTTCTCAGTGCGCTGGATTCTCTCCCACCTCTTTGTTCTGACCATGGTCGTCACCATGATCAACCTGGGGTTATGGCAGATACAGCGCCTCGAAGAACGAAAGGAGCGAAACAGCGAAATCAAGGCGGTTCTAGAGGCGGAGCCCCAAGAAATCGAGACCTTGCTGGCGTTGCCGACGTTGCCGCCAGACCACACAGCCGCGCTCGTCGTCGGCCAATACCTTGATGAGCATTCGTTTCTGGTAGCCAACCGGACCTACGACACCGAGCCGGGAAACTGGCTCGTAACGCCAATGGAATTGCCAGATGGAACGGTTGTGGTCATTAGTCGGGGTTGGGTTCCTCGCCTATGGGCCGCCGGGGTGCACACCGATGATCTCAGTGCCCCAGATGGGCAGGCGATCGTCGTCGGCAGGGCCTTCAGCAGCGTCGGCGGGGGAAGTATCGGCAAGAACGACATTGCCATCCTGACTGAACTGAACCGACTTGATCTTGACCGGGTCACCGAACTGACGGGTCTAACGGTTGCAGATCTATGGGTGCAGTTGGATCAACAACAGCCTGCGGTCGCTTCACTGCCAGTGCCGGTGCCGCCGGAGAGCCTCGACGATGGTCCGCATCTTTCGTATGCGTTTCAGTGGTTCTTCTTCTCGGCGGGAGCCATCGTCGTCTACGGGTTGATCCTGCGCAGGCGTCACCGTGAGCCGCAAAGAGCGCCGCGCCTCGAGCCGCTGTGAATCTAGCCCTGTGAACAATGACCGGAGCAAAGATCGGAATTGGAAGCCAACTCCTGCTTCGGCGTGGCACGATAACAAGATGCAAGCACGCTTTGGGCGGGTACTCACCGCCATGGTCACCCCGTTTCACTCCGACGGATCGCTGGATCTCCAAGGTGCGCAGCAACTGGCCCGTTACCTCACCACCCAGGGCGGTAGCGACGGTCTGGTCATAGCGGGCACCACAGGAGAAAGCCCGACCCTCACTCACGATGAGCAGATCGATCTGATCTCGGCGGTGACCGAAGCCATCGACAAGCCGGTAGTTGCGGGTGCAGGTAGCAACGACACCCGCGCCGCGGTGGAGTTGAGCGAACGCGCCACCGAAGTGGGGGCAGCGGGGCTGTTGCATGTGGCGGGGTACTACAACCGTCCGAGTCAAGCTGGACTGAGAGAACACTTTCGTGCCTGTGCGCAGTCCACCGATCTGCCGATACTGCTCTATGACATTCCAGGCCGCACGGGTCGCAAGATTGCCACTGAGACCATGGCGGAACTATTCGCCACAGTGCCCAACATCATTGGCGTGAAGGATGCCTCCGCAAACCCTGCCGAGACCGCCAGGTTGCTTGCGATTTCTCCCGATGACACTGAGGTCTACAGCGGTGATGACGGACTCACTCTGGCATTGCTGGCTATCGGCGCGGTGGGCACCATCGGCGTGGCTACTCATTGGATCGGATGCGAAGTGGCCGAGATGATGGAGGCATTCTTCGCTGGCGATGTGGAGTCCGCCGCTGAGATCAACCGCCGACTGATCCCGTCCTATCAGTTCGAGACGGGCGACGACGCCCCCAACCCCGTCCCGACCAAGGCAATGCTGCAGGTTATGGGCCTTCCCGGAGGGCCGACGCGCATGCCGATGGGGCCTGAACCTGAGGGCCTCCAACAAGAGGCCCAGGCGGTACTCTCGGCGCTTGGCCGGCCCTGATATGGCAGAACCGGTTCGTATCACCTTTCTTGGTGGTCTAGGTGAGATCGGTCGCAACTGCGCGGCTATTGAAACGAAGGGTCGAGTCGTGGTGCTCGACTGTGGCCAGATGTTTGCCGGGGATGATCTGCCGGGAGTAGACGCGGTTCTACCTGACCTTGACTGGCTGATCTCCAACGCTGACCGGGTCGATGCGGTGATCGCCACACATGCCCATGAAGATCACATCGGGGCGCTTCCTTATCTTCTCCGGCACATGTCGCTACCGATCTACGGGTCGGTTTTCACACTCGGCATGATTGAGCACAAGCTCCGCGAGGCGGGCCTGAAGGGTAGAGCCGACCTGCGCAAGGTCAGCGACGGTGATCGCCTCAAGGTCGGTCCCTTCGACTGCGAATTCTTGCCCGTTACCCACTCAATCCCTTCGGGCAACATCACTGCTTTCCACACCGATCAAGGCGTGATTCTCCACTCCAGCGACTTCAAGTTGGATCTGACTCCCGTTGATGGCCGACGTACAGACCTGTCTCGTATTGGCGCGCTGGCGCATGATCCGGGTATCCGACTGATGCTCGCGGATTCGACCAACGCCGATCGCCCTGGCGCATCTCGCTCAGAAAAAGAAATTGGCGCGGTCCTCACAGGCTTGCTGCGCGCCAACGACAAACGTCGTGTCATCGTGGCGTCTTTTGCTAGCCATATCCATCGACTGCAGCAGGTGGCCGATGCTGCGCTAGCTACGAACCGGGTTGTCGTACCGGTCGGATTGTCGATGCGCCGCAATGTCAAACTCGCTCGAGATGTCGGGATTCTCCGTATCCCAGATTATGCGATCAAAGATGCCGAAGACATCGACGACCTTGACTCCCAACGAGTCTGTGTTGTGTGCACCGGCTCGCAGGGAGAGCCTCGAGCGGCACTTACCCAAATGGCAAGGGGAGAGAGTCGTTGGCTAGCGCTCGACGAAAACGACACAGTCATATTTTCGGCGCATCCGATTCCCGGAAATGAGACAGCGGTGGCCTCAGTCCGCAACGGTTTGGCGCGCCTGGGTGCGAGGGTTATTCACAGCGGACAGGTCGATGTTCATACCAGCGGACATGGCAAGCAAACCGAACTCAAGACCCTTCATTCGGTTGCGGTGCCCGAATACTTCGTGCCTGTGCACGGCGAATACTCCCATCTTGTGGCGCATCGTGACCTGGCCAGAGAGATGGGGATGGACCGTGATCATGTGGTTCTGGCCGAAGACGGGGATCAACTGGAACTGTCAGATTCGGGTCTGGTACACCTCGGATCGGTCGGCGG
>JAKZTU010000073.1:0-4409 GCA_047516945.1 Acidimicrobiales bacterium | reverse complement strand
GGCGATGAACTCAGATTCAAGCCTGGAAGCTCAAACTCCCAAGCCAACTCGTAAGGCACCGACCGCGCCGCTTGCACCGATGAGCTAGCCGCAAAACCGACAAGCACGGAAACCAACACCGACAGAACCAAGAAAACCCTTAGAGATTTCACTTCCGCCACCCTATAAGCGTGTGTAGTGACCTGCCGCCGGAAGCGGATGCCTTTCAGCGCTCCAAATGATCCTACGGTGCTTCCAACACGGGCCGCGACGAACCTCTGCAACCGACCAAGTTTGAGGCCTGCCCCTTGATGGGCAGCTAGCGGACTGCAGACCGGGTTTAGTCCGCTGGGGGCGGTTCGTCTCCGGCAGCCACGCGGGCTTCTACAAAAAGGTCGTTGAGTTCGCGATACAGGACTTCAGTGAGTTCGCGCACCGCGCGGCGAGGGACCTTTCCGTCCACCTTGGCTGGCGGTGGGATCGGCTCGCCGATGATTGCGACCACCTTGGCGAATCGGGGGATCACCGAGCCCACTGGAAGCGCGCTCGGCGTTCCCCCGAGTCCTACCGGCACAATCGGCACACCGGCACGAGCGGCCACGAAAGCGGGCCCGTCCAGCACCAACTTGCGGTCAAGTCGAGGGCCATGTTGACGAGTACCTTCGGGGAACATCACCAGCGGTTCACCCAGGGCCAACACGTCTCCCGCAGCCCGAAGCGCAGTGCGATCCGCTGATCCCCGCTCTACTGGAAATCCGCCCATCACCGTCAGAAATGTTCCGAGCAGCTTTGAATCCCAGAGACTTTCCTTACCCATGAACCGCAGGCGCTTACCGGTAATGACTCCAACAATCGGAGTGTCAACGAAAGAACGATGAACAGCAGAAAAGACGAACGGACCGTCGGGCAAGTTCTCTTTGCCTTCGACCCTCAGGCGGAACAGAAGCTTGATCGGAACATGAACAAGCACCCAGAAGCAGCGATAGACGAGGCGACCAGGCCACGACTGGCGACTACGGGCTGGAGTATCGCCGCGTTGGGAACCGTAGGTCGCTGCCCCGCTCATCGCTTGCTTGGTCACCTCTTTGCGTCGCTGTCAGGCAACAATTCCACAATCTGGGTGACCACCTCTTCGACCGTCAGCCTCGTGGTGTCAATAATGATCGCGTCTTGGGCTTCGGTCAAAGGCGCGACATCTCTGGTGGAGTCCACGGTGTCGCGTCTCGTCAGGTCGGCAGCGACCGTCTGGTAGTCGAGATCTGTTACCTCTTTGGCGCGGCGCTGGGCCCTCACTTCCTCGTCAGCAGTGAGGTAAACCTTCAATTCGGCATCAGGAAAGACAACCGTGCCGATGTCGCGCCCCTCAAGCACGCCACCACCTCGGCGCTCGATCCATTCACGCTGCCGAGAAACCATCTCGCGGCGCACCTGCGGATTAGCGGCAACTGAACTCACCGCGCGAGTGACCTCTGGGCCGCGAATCTGCAAGGTCGCGTCGACTCCGTTCACCACCACCTGACTGTCGCTGAGATCAAGTTCCATCGAACGAGCGGCATTGGCCGCGAACTCAAGATCGTCAGGATCCCCAGCAGCGCGCAAGACCGTGAACGCCACTGATCGGTACATCGCGCCAGTATCGAGATACGGAAGACCAAGCCGATCAGCAACCGCACGGGCCACAGTGGATTTTCCCGACCCTGCCGGTCCGTCAATGGCGATCACTCTCATAGCAGAACCATAGAAGAAGCATCCCGAGCAATCATCGAAGCTGTTCCAACGCGCCAAAGTAACCGGGAAAGGTCTTTGCCACGCAGCCGGGATCACAAACCGAGACTCCTTGGACAACCAATCCGATCAACGCGAAGGCCATGGCCATCCGATGGTCTTGGTATGTCTCAAATGCAACTGCTGCCGGAGGGCCCGAAGGCCGCACCACAAACCCGTCGTCGGTCTCTGCTGCGTCAACCCCGCAGCGATTCAGTTCAGTGACTACCCCAGCCACACGATCACTTTCCTTGTGTCGCACAAACCCGATTCCCGACACGTTGGTAATGCCGGATGCGAAGGCGGCGACAACCGCAAGAGTCGGGGCCGTATCGGAGATATGCCGAAGGTCGATATCGACACCCCGTAACTCCCCGCCAAAGACTTCAATGCTGTTGTCGCCAACCTCAACTTCTGCTCCCATCTCCGAGAGAACATTGGCAAAGGCCACATCACCTTGTATTGATGAGCGCCCAAGTCCCTCAATTCGCACATGGCCACCGGTAATGGCAGCGGCAGCCAGAAAGTACGATGCCGTGCTGGCGTCTGGTTCGATTCTGTAGGTACCGGGACTCTCATAATTCCCGCCAACAGTCAACACTCGTCCGTCGGTGGAACTGTCCGGTTCAGCTATACCCACTTGCGCGCCAAAGGCACGCATGACCGCGATAGTCATCTCCAGATACGGCCAACTCACCGGGTCAGCCGCGAGCTTGACCGACAAACCTGCCACACCACCAGCGAGCAGCAGACCGGACGCAAACTGGCTGCTGGCATGGCCTTCGATACTGCATTCCCGGCCGCTGATCGGCCCCTGGACGCGCACCGGTAAACGACCCCGCCGCCCTAGTTCCTCCACTGACACAGCCAATTCACGCAAAGCGTCGATTTGGTGATCCATCGGCCGGCCCCGAAGTTGGCGGTCACCGTCAATCACGGTCGACGCGTTTCTCAAAGCGGCCACGGGCATCAGGAAACGACTCGTAGTGCCAGAACGACGAGCATTCACAAGTGCTTCACCCGACTCTTTGAACTCAGCGCCGCAACCCTCGACTGTGATCGAGCCGTCGGCACTGTTGGGTACACAGCTGACACCAAGGGCGCTGAGGCCGTCGATCATTGCCAGGGTGTCGTCAGCAAACAGCGCCGAGGAAAGCCGCGTCACACCGTTGGCCAACGCCGCAGTCACCAAAGCGCGATTGGTGATGCTCTTCGATCCCGGCAACACCACTGTCGTATCGGGCGGACTGTCAAGCGGCTCAATAGAGAGTGATTCGCTAGATTCAGGATCAGCAGGCACAGCTTCTAGCATCGCATCAACCCAACGGTTGTATCGACGGACGGTAACCCTGCTCGCTCAAAGCGATTTGCAATCTCTGGGCCGTTTCGGACTCAACCAACAACACCACAACACCGCGTGGTCCTTCGGGCGAATGGGCAATCTCCAGATCGTAAATGTTGACATCGAGTTCGGTGGCCAGCACGGCAATAGCAGCCAACTCGCCGGGGCGGTCCAACACCGGCACTCGCATCTCCGACAAGGCCTCGGCGTCGGGCGCTGTCGTCGGCAAATTCCGACGGGCAACTCGTGCGCCTTCGAGATGGGCGAGCAACTGCAACTCGTCGCCATCAGCCACGATCTCGCGCAGCGAGGCCAGTTCCGAAATCAGATCATCAAGCACACCGACTATGGCATTGGAGTTCTGCGCACAAATTGCTGGCCAAATCGTCGGCTGCCCTGCAGCTATGCGGGTCATGTCACGGAATCCGCCAGCGGCAAAACGAAGCAGGGCGCTGTGCTGCTCAGTATGTCCAACCGCGACACGCATCAGCGTTGCCGCGGTCAGGTGTGGCACATGCGAAACCACTGCAACGAGTCCGTCATGCCGTTCCGGCGAGACAACCATCACCTGAGCACCCGTAGCGGTAACGATCTCTTTGACTTGCGAAAACGCCGCGTCGTCGCTGTCCGCGGTGGGGCACAAGACCCAAACAGCACCGCTGAACATGTCGGCCGAGGCCCCCAACACGCCATCTTGCTCGCTGCCCGCTATCGGGTGGCCCGCAATAAAACGCCCATCAGTCACCGCTGCGGCTATTCGCGCTTTCACGCTGCCCACATCTGTGACGACCGCGGCACCAGCGTCAAGGGCTGCCTGGGCCAGATCTGGGATGGTATCGACCGGTGTGGCGATAACGGCAAGATCACACGGCCCTATCTCGCCCATTTCATCAACCACTCCGGCAGCCAATGCCTCGCTAGCGCTGGTCTCGTCATTGTCAACACCGACGACATACCAACCCAAACGACGCAAAGCCAGGGCCACTGAGCCCCCCATCAACCCCACACCAACAACCATCGCGGTCCGCGCCCCGTTCACGGACCGCGATGCTACCCGTAGCGTTTGTGATTTAGTAACGAATATGCCCTAGTAGCAAACCAGCCCTCGCCCCGAACAAGCCCCCACCGACTATGCACCAGCGCTGCCGACCGCCACTTCTAGGCTTCTCACCTCAACCGTAGCCAACTCCCGCCACTCCCCCGGGGCGAGGGATCGATCCACCAAGGGTCCGATTCGAGTGCGAACCAGTCGAACCACCGGGAAGCCAACCGCCTCGCACATTCGCCGAACCTGCCGGTTCCGTCCCTCGTGAATGATGATCTT
>JAKZTU010000072.1:0-25189 GCA_047516945.1 Acidimicrobiales bacterium | reverse complement strand
GCTCCAGCCACACCCCCGCGACCCCCTCCCGCGGCTCCGGCTACGCCCGGCGCAAGCAAAGCCCCACCCCCGCGACCCACTGCCGCGGCTCCGGCTACACCCGGCGCAAACACAGCCACACCCCCGCGACCCCCTCCCGCGGCTCCGGCTACACCCCCGCGACCCACTGCCGCGGCTCCGGCTACGCCCGGCGCAAGCACAGTGATCAGGGGAGGCGGGGCCCGCATCGTGGCCAACATGGAAGCGTCGCTTGATGTGCCAACCGCAACCAGCTTCCGGGAGATCCCAGCGAAGCTCTTGGAGGTCAATCGCAAAATTATCAACGGCTACCTCGGACGCAAAATGTCCGACAAGATCTCGTTCACCCACTTGATCGGATACGCAGTGGTGCGAGCAATCGCCGACGAAATGCCGGTCATGAACAACTCGTTCACCCATGGTGCCAAAGGCGAACCGACACTGGTGCACAACCCGCATGTGGCTCTCGGTATCGCAGTCGACCTCGCCAAATCAGACGGCTCTCGCACACTCATGGTCCCCTGCGTCAAAGAAGCCGACACTCTGAGCTTTCGAGAGTTCGCCACACGATACGAAGACACGATCCGGCGTGTCCGCAACAACGAGATCAGCCCGGACGACCTCACCGGCACAACCGTCACCCTCACCAATCCAGGGACCATCGGCACTATGCAGTCCGTTCCCAGGTTGATGCCCGGCCAAGGTCTCATCGTCGGTGTCGGCTCGATCTCCTATCCCACTGGCTTCGAGGCCGCAGATCCTGCCACGTTGGCTGATCTGGGGCTTTCGAAAGTCGTCACAATCACCTCCACCTACGATCATCGGGTCATCCAGGGTGCTGAGTCTGGGATGTTCCTGCGCAAGGTTCGTGATCTGCTACTCGGCAGCGACGACTTCTACGTCAAGGTCTTCCAGTCGCTGGAAGTTCCCTATGAGGCGGTCAAATGGCGTCGAGACATCAATCCGGTCGACCGTGAGGGATCCCTGCTTGAGAAGCAAGCCAAGGTCAACCAACTGATCAACATGTATCGGGTCCGTGGCCACCTGATCGCCGATCTCGACCCGCTCCAAGTCAAAGAGCCGAAGATGCACGCCGAGCTCGACCCTGCAACCTACGGCCTCACCATCTGGGATCTTGACCGCGAGTTCCTGACCGGTACCGACACAGGCATCTATGCGATGGTCGGTGGCACCCCGAAGATGGCTCTGGGCGACCTTCTGGGGGTCCTGCGCGACGCCTATTGCCGAACGATCGGCGTTGAATACATGCATATCCAGGACCCGGTGGAGAAGCGCTGGATGCAAGAGCAGCTTGAGGGGGCGGACTCCCACATCGAGCCCGACGAGCAACGTCATATCCTCAGTCGTCTCAACGCCGCCGAAGCACTCGAAACCTTCCTCGGCACGAAATACGTGGGTCAGAAACGCTTCGGCATCGAGGGAGCCGAAAGCACGATTCCGCTTGTCGATGCGGTGCTCGGCGCGGCGGCTGACAACCAGATGGCCAGCGCGGTAATGGGCATGGCGCATCGTGGTCGTCTGAATGTGCTGGTCAACATAGTCGGCAAGACCTATCGGGAACTCTTCACAGAGTTCGAAGGGGGAGATATCGAGCAGATGACCCAGGGGTCCGGTGATGTCAAATACCACCTCGGACAGAAGGGAACTTTCGTAAGCCGCAACGGCAACAAACTCCCGCTTGAGTTGGCTGCCAACCCGAGCCACCTCGAAGCCGTTGATCCGGTCGTGGTAGGCATGGCACGGGCACAGATGGACCTGATCGACCCCGAGAGCGGTTATGGCAAATTCCCGATCCTGCCGCTTCTGATCCACGGCGACGCAGCCTTCGCGGGGCAGGGCGTGGTCGCCGAAACTCTCAACCTCTCCCAGATTCCGGGATACCGGGTCGGCGGCACGATCCATGTGATCATCAACAACCAACTCGGTTTCACAACCACGCCCGACGAAGCACGCTCGTCTGAGTACTCAACCGATGTGGCCAAAATGATTCAAGCGCCGATCTTCCACGTCAACGGCGACGATCCCGAAGCCTGCGTGCGTGTGGCGCGCCTGGCATTCGCGTACCGCCAGCGGTTCAACAAAGACGTCGTCATCGACATGATCTGCTATCGACGCCACGGGCACAACGAAGGCGACGACCCCAGCTACACACTCCCAGAGATGTACCGCCGTGTTGACGCCCGGCCTTCAGTGCGGTCTCACTTCACCGAATCACTCACCAAGCGTGGAGACTTGACCCCGACACAAGCCGAGGAAGCGTTGGCGGACTTTCAGGCGCGTCTGCAGTCGGCTCTCGACGAAACGCGTGGGATGGCTTCGGACCCCGATGCACGAGCAGCTCACCCGCCACAGCCCGTCGGCGTGTTGCCCCATGTGCGAACCTCCATCGACCACGTCAGCGTGCAACGGATCTACCGGGCGTTGTCGATCATGCCGGACGGGTTCACGCTCCACCCCAAGCTCGCCCAGCAATTTGAGAGGCGTGACGAGATGTTCGCCGCTGGCGAGGTCGACTGGGCGTTGGCTGAGGCAATGGCCCTGGGTTCGCTGTTACTGGAGGGAAACAGCATTCGTCTGGCAGGCCAAGACTCTCGCCGTGGGACTTTCAGCCATCGCCACTCAACACTGGTCGACTACGAGACCAGTGCCGAGTACGTACCGTTGGCGACCTTTGCCACCGGAGACACGCGACTGTGGATTTACGACTCGTTGCTTTCGGAGTACGCGGCTTTGGGTTTCGAATACGGATATTCGATCACCAACCGCAACGCCCTGGTCATGTGGGAAGCACAGTTCGGCGATTTCGCCAACGGTGCCCAGATTATCATCGACCAGTTCATCGTCGCCGCGAAGGACAAATGGCACGAAGAAACCGGTCTGGTCATGTTGTTGCCCCACGGTCTCGAGGGACAGGGACCGGAGCATTCATCGGCTCGTGTCGAGCGCTACTTGTTGCTCGCTGCAGAAGACAATTTGCAGATCTGCAACGCCACAACAGCCGCTCAGTTCTTCCATTTGTTGCGTCGCCAGACGTTACTCAATGTGCGAGTGCCTTTGATTGTGTTCACGCCCAAGTCGTTGCTGCGGGCACGTGCCTCGCGCTCACCGGTAGCGCACCTCTTGTCGGGAACCTTCGAGGAAGTTCTCGGTGACCCTGCCAATCCCGATCCCGCATCGGTGAAACGGGTGATTCTGGCCAGTGGCAAAGTTGCTGTCGATGCCATGGCACAGCGGGATCGCATGGGCGCGCCCGTGGCTATTGTCCGAGTCGAACAGCTCTACCCCTGGCCTTACGACGCCATCGCCGCGCAACTGGCCAAGTATGGGGTTGCCACGGAGCTTGTCTGGCTTCAAGAAGAACCCGAGAACATGGGCCCTTGGAACGCCATCAAAGGGCGCATGTATGAAGCGCACGAACAGACGCACTGGATCCGCCGGGTCAGCCGCTTCGAATCCGGCAGCCCTGCTTGCGGAAGCGCCAAGGTTCACGCCCAAGAGCATGCCGAATTGCTGCGAAACGCCCTCAGCTTCTGAGCGACAGTGTTTCCGAGCCGAGGGCATCGACTCACCCGATCCAAGTCGACCTACTGATAGATTCTCGGCGCAATGAGCGCTCAGTTCATCTTCACCATGCACAAGGTCGGTCGCTTCGTGCCTCCCGACAAGGATGTGCTCAAAGACATCACCTTGGCGTTCTACCCAGGCGCGAAGATCGGGGTGTTGGGCCCCAACGGCGCCGGCAAGTCGACTCTGTTGCGGATCATGGCCGGTATTGACCAGGAATACAGCGGAGAAGCTCGGCTGAGTGGGGGTTTCACAGTCGGGATGCTCGAACAGGAACCACAACTCGATGCCTCCAAAGACGTGATCGGCAATATCATGGACGGCACAACTGAAGCCGCCTCCTTACTAGCCGCTTACGACGAGGTGATGGCGCAGTGGTCTGATCCCGACGCCGACTACGAAAAAGTCGGTGCTCGTCAAGCCGACATCGAGTCAAAGATTGAGGCTCTTGGCGCCTGGGACCTGCAACGTAACGTGGAGATCGCCATGGATGCTTTGCGGACCCCTCCCGGTGACACACCCGTCGATCATTTGTCGGGGGGCGAGATCCGGCGTGTGTCCATGGCTCGTCTGCTGCTGGCCAAGCCAGACTTGTTGCTACTCGACGAACCCACCAATCACCTTGATGCCGAGTCTGTTGCCTGGCTTGAACGCACGCTGCAGGACTACCGGGGAACGGTCGTAGCGATCACTCACGACCGTTACTTCCTCGACAATGTGGCAGGCTGGATTCTCGAACTTGACCGCGGCAAGGGTTTCCCGTTTGAGGGGAACTACACGGGCTTTCTCGAGCAGAAAGAGGCTCGTTACGCGGCCTTGGACAAACAGGACGACAAACGCCGGCGCACCCTCAAACGGGAGCTTGAGTGGGTCCGGATGGCACCCAAGGCCCGCCAAGCCAAAGGCAGAGCAAGGCTCTCGCAATACGAGCAGCTACTTGAAGAGCAACGCAGCGCCGAGGGCCGAACCAACGATCTAGAGATCTTGATCTCCACCGAATCAAGGCTCGGTGACGTGGTAATCGAAGCCGAGGGACTGTCCAAAGGGTTCGGCGACAAGCTGTTGATCGACGACCTTTCGTTTTCTTTGCCGCCGGCAGGGATCGTCGGGGTTGTCGGCGCCAACGGTGCGGGGAAATCTACGCTGTTCAAGATGATCATCGCCGCAGCCGAGGACAACGCCGACGCCCAGTCTCACCCCGATGGTGGCACCTTGCGGATTGGTCCGACTGTCAAACTTGGCTACGTGGATCAGAACCGGACCCTCGATCCGACCAAAACGGTCTATGAGGAGATCACGGGTGGAAACGACAACCTTGTTGTGGGTGGCCGCGAGATCCACGGTCGGGCCTATGTGGCTTCGTTCAACTTCAAGGGTTCGGATCAACAGAAAAAGGTTGGGATTTTGTCGGGTGGCGAGCGCAACCGTGTGCACCTGGCGAAAGTTCTTAAAGAGGGCGCCAACGTGTTGTTGCTCGATGAGCCAACCAACGACCTCGACGTCGACACCCTGCGTGCAGTTGAGGACGCCATTGAGGCTTACCCGGGTTGCGCGGTCATTATCAGCCATGATCGCTGGTTTCTCGACCGGGTAGCGACCCATATTCTTGCTTTTGAGGGTGACTCGCAGGTCCGCTGGTTCGAAGGTAATTTCAGTGACTATGCCGACTACCGACGACGCCAGCACGGAGTCGATGCCATGCGCCCCCAACGCATCAAGTACAAACCGATCAGCCGAGCTGACAGATGATCCCGCGTTGAAATACGTTGCTCACCGCTCATATTCGCTGCGCTCATGGGCCGCTAGGCCCGGGAGCCGAGCTGACAGATGATCGACCCTGCTGCGCTGCCTCCGATCCTTCGACTAGAACCAGTCGGAGCGGCGCGCTATCGAGTCAGTAACGAAGGAGACCCCGCCATCAACAACGTGGTGTTCGGTGGGCAGCTCTTGGCGCAGATGATCATCGCGGCGGTAGCCCACAGCAGCGACAAGTCAGTGAAGACCATCAGTGCGATCTTTGCCCGAGCTGCCCGCGTTGACGCCGAAACTGAAATCTCAGTCGAGACTTTCCATTCGGGCCGAACCTTCGCGAGCCACACGGTAAGCGTTTGGCAAGGTGACCGACTCTGTGCGCGGGGGTCGGTGCTGACCCACGTCACCGAAGCTGATGTCATTGCCCACCAAACCGACCGGCCCACGGCGACGCCTCCCAACGAGAGCCCCGTGGTAAGCGACAACGCTGTCTTTCCCGGTGCGGAATATGTCATTGCAGACAATGTCGATCTTGTCGACAGCTCTGGGCCCACGGGTCCGGCTGAGCTATCGGTCTGGTACCGCAGTCGGCACACACCAGACGATCTGATCGTGAATCAGGCGGTGTTGGCGTGGGGAACCGACGGGTTCCTGATCGGTACTGCCATGCGTCCTCACCCCGGCGTCGCCTACGACCGGGCCCATGTGGATTTGTCGACCGGAGTGATCAGCCACACGCTTACCTTCCATCGTGGGTTCTCAATGCGCGACTGGCTGCTGATGAGCCACGAAGCCCCCTTTGCGGGCGGCGGGCGCAGCTACGGTCGCTGTCACATACACGACAGCGGCCGCACGCTCGTCGCCAGCTACGTGCAGGACGCCATGATACGGGAAATGCCCAAGGGTCTGAACCGAAGGACCATGTGAAAACACCCTGCGAAAGACACGGTGTGAAAAGACAACATCTGGACGACCTAGGGTCAGAGTGATGGAGGACATTTTTCCTGGGCGGGTGCTGCCCAAGCTCGACCCGCAGAACCGGCAGTTCTGGACATCGGGTGAGGACGGCAAACTGCGCATTGAGCGCTGCAGCGAATGCGGCACCTGGATTCATCCTCCTGTCGGCACCTGTTTCTCATGTCACAGCAGTTCCGTCGAACCCACCGCTGTCAGTGGACGCGGCACGATCTACTCGTTCACCATCAATCACCAACCATGGTTTGGCGATATCGGACCGTATTGCGTGGTGCTCGTCGATCTCGAAGAGGGCAGCGATGCACAGCCCCTTCGCATCACTAGCAACCTGATCGGAACCGACCCCGACGACGTAGCAATCGGCAGGCCCGTCGAAGTTTTCTTTCTCCACTGTGACGACGTTTGGCTACCGCAGTTCCGGGAGATCCGATGACCCGGCGAATTGGCGAACGTGACAGCATCATCAGCGGCATCGGCCAGTCTGAGGTGGGACGACGCCTAGGTCGAACCGCAATGAACCTCACCGTCGAAGCGTGTCTCGACGCAGTATCAGACGCTGGTCTGGCGATAAGCGACATCGATGGTCTTGCCTCTTACCCGGGTGGTGCCATGGACGGATTGACGCCGGGTTTCGCCGGACCCGGCACCGACGCAGTGCAGGATGCTCTGCGCCTTGATCTAAATTGGCACAGTGCCGGCCCCGAGGGTCCCGCTCAGATCCAAGCAGTGATCAACGCTGCCGTTGCGGTGTCGGCCGGGTTGGCTCGTCATGTGCTGGTGTACCGAACCGTCTGGGAGTCAACCGCGCAGGGCTCCGGAGGGCGCCAGGGTATAGGCGGCAGTGCTGGCGGCGGAAGTAGCCCACGGCTCGGCGGAACCCTTCAGTATCTGCTTCCCTTCGGTGCTGTCTCGGCGGCCAACTGGCTGGCCATGAACGCTCAGCGCCACTTTCACACCTATGGCACTACTCGAGAGACGCTCGGGACAATCGCACTCAACGCCCGCCGCAACGCTGGGCTCAATCCCAAGGCGATCTTCCGCGATCAAATGACCATGGACGACTACCTGAACGCCCGAATCATCACCACACCACTGTGCCTGTTCGACTGTGATGTCCCGGTGGACGGAGCGACAGCTTTCGTCGTTTCTCACCGCGACTACGCCCCCGATGTGCCCTCCACCGCCGTCGGGATCAACGCTGTGGGCACCGCGATGCACGGACGGCCATCGTGGGATCAACGCCCGAACATGGAGGAATCTCCGCTACGCGCAGCAGCCGACGCTATGTGGCGTCGTACTGAGTTGACCTGCTCCGATGTCGACACAGCGCAGTTGTACGACGGCTTCAGCATCATCACGCTCATGGCGATCGAAGCCTTGGGGTTCTGCGCCATCGGCGAAGCCAAGGACTACCTCAAAGGCGGACACCGGATCTCTCTAGAGGGCGAACTTCCGCTCAACACCGCTGGTGGTCAGCTGTCCGCGGGCCGTCTGCATGGCTTCGGGTTGCTGCACGAAGCCTGTGTTCAGTTACGTGGCCAAGGAGGCGAACGCCAAGTCAAAGGCGAACCCGAGGTTGCGGTGGTCGCCAATGGAGGCGGCCCTATAGCCGGCACCATGCTTGTTACCCGCGGCGTCGGCTGAACAGAGTTCGTTTATTCAACCGCCTCGGTTCACGTTCCGAATACGAAGTTGTCGATCAGCGCTGCCAACTCGACTGGCGTATCTCCTTGGACGCTGTGTCCGGCGTTTTCGACGTGTTCGATCCGGGCTGATGGACAGCGGCGAACCAGCTCAGCTTCATCTGCGTCGTCCACAACGGATTGTGTGCGCATACCGCGTACGAGCATCAACGGAACCGCCAAGTTGGACACCGAATCCCAAAGGTTCCCGAATCTCGGAAAACCGTCGCCCTCACCTCGCGTTTCGCTGGCACGAAAGCGCGCATAACGCCATACCCACGAGCCGTCGGGTCGCTGCTCGGCATTATGAAGGATGCCGCGGCGTAACGACTCCACAGTCCTGGTCGGATTGAACTCGATGGTTCGAGCCAACAGGTCATCAAAACTGTCGAAGCTCTCGGGTCCGTCGATGAACGCGGCGATGTTGCTGCTCTTCTTTTCGTCAACACCCGGGGTCACGTCGACCAGCACGGCCTTGCGGACCAACTCGGGGGCATGGTCAGCCAACGCCAGCAAGGTCATCCCCCCAAGCGACATTCCGACCACCGCGCTCGCTTCGGCCCCAAGGGCCCGCACGGCTGCGGCGCTGTCAGCGGCGTTGCCGACTACATCGGTGCTCCCTGCCCCCGGCGCCCCCTCGCCAGAGTGTCCGTGGCCGGGCAAATCAAGACACACCAGCGGGCGGCCCAAAGCCAGCGCAACTGTGTCCCAGGTGTGGGCGTTTTGGGCGCCACCATGCAAGAAGACAAGCTCGGGTGGACTATCGCCCCATACCAGCGCGCTGACGTGTCTCCCGTCTGCGAGATCTACTTGCTCTCGACGCACAACGGGCGGACCGTCATAGGGCAACCCGAACTCCGAAGCGTTCTCGTGAAACATCGAAAACTCGTCGTAGGGAACCATTTCAACGCTCACAGACCCGTCCATTCTATTTCGTCGCGCGGTCGAGCAGCGAGATCACCATTGCGGCCATGGCTTCGGCGTCACCGTCGGTGGGGACAAGACGGAGTTCGGGATTCAGCGGCGGCTCATACGGATCATCTATGCCGGTGAAACCGCTGATCTCGCCCGCGCGAGCCTTGGCGTACAGCCCCTTGACATCACGTTGTTCACAAACATCGAGGGGTGTGTCCACAAACACCTCGACAAACGGGATCTCCGCTGCTTCATGAAGTGCCCGAGCATTGGCACGGGCAGCGCGATAAGGCGACACCAAAGGGATCAACGCAACCGCGCCGGCATCTGCCAGCAAACGACCAACCTCTGCCACGCGGCGCACATTTTCGTCGCGATCTGCAGCGGTGAAGCCCAGATCGCGATTGAGGCCGTGGCGAATGTTGTCACCGTCGAGCACATAGGCAAGACGGCCGGACTCGACAAGAGTTCTCTCCACAGCAATCGCCACGCTTGACTTTCCTGAGCCCGACAAACCCGTGAACCACACGGTCACCCCACGTTGACCCAGAGCTTTCCAACGCCGCGCTCGCGAGAGATGTCCCTGATGCCAGACGATGTTGGAAGAGGGCTCGCTCATTGCGCCACCGTCCTTACCAAGACACTGCGCTCATGAAGACACCGGGCCCAGGATCATGCCCGCGCCCACGGTCACGTTGGTCGCCTCGTCGATCAGCACGAAACTGCCGGTCTGACGGTTGCGCCGGTACTCATCGAAGAACAGCGGTACTTGGCTGCGAAATCGCACCCGCCCAATCTCGTTGAGCGACAACTGAGTGGCACTTTCGTCGCGGTGCAAGGTGTTGATGTCAAGCAGGTAGGAAAGCTCTTTGACGAGGATCCTGGTTGAGCGGGTTGTGTGTTTGATCACAAGCTTGCTACCTGGATGCAAAGAGATGCGTTCGTTCATCCAGCAAACCATGGCGTCAATATCTTGCGCGACGGTCGGCTGGTTGTTGGGCCGCACGATCATGTCGCCCCGTGAGATGTCAATCTCGTCGTTGATACGAATGGTGACCGCCATCGGCGAGAACGCCTCGTCGACTGGACCGTCGAACGTTTCGATGCTTTTGACGGTTGAGCTGAAGCCCGACGGCAACACCGTTACCTCATCACCAGTGCGAAAAACGCCTCCTGCGACAGTTCCCGCGTAGCCGCGATAGTCATGGTATTGATCGGACTGTGGGCGAATCACGTACTGAACCGGAAAGCGGGCATCGATGAGATTGCGGTCAGATGCAATGTGGACCTCCTCGAGGTGGTGCAGCAGCGATGGACCCTGATACCAGGCCATGCTCGCAGAACGGTCGACAATGTTGTCCCCGTGCAGCGCCGATACCGGGATAAAAGTCAAGTCCGCGATGTTGAGCTTGGCAGCGAAGTCTCGGAATTCATTTCTGACCTCCTCGAAACGCTCTTGGTCATAATCGACAAGGTCCATTTTGTTGACCGCCAGAACCAGATGCGGGATCCGTAGCAGCGAAGCCAAAAAAGCGTGACGCTTCGATTGTTCCAGCACTCCTTTGCGGGCGTCGATCAGGACGATTGCGAGGTCGGCGGTGGAGGCGCCCGTCACCATGTTGCGGGTGTATTGAATGTGGCCCGGGGTATCGGCGATTATGAATTTGCGCCGCGGAGTCGAGAAGTAGCGGTAGGCAACATCGATGGTGATGCCTTGTTCGCGTTCGGCTCGGAGGCCATCGGTAAGGAGCGCCAGGTTCGTGTATTCGGTACCCATCTGAACCGAGGCCCTCTCCACAGCCTCTATTTGGTCCTCGAAGATCGATTTGGTGTCGTACAACAGGCGACCGATCAGTGTGGACTTGCCGTCATCGACCGAGCCGGCGGTGGCGAAGCGGAGCATCTCCATCAGAACATCCCCATCAGAAGTAGCCCATCAGAAGTAGCCCTCTTTTTTGCGGTCTTCCATGGCCGCTTCAGAAACTCTGTCGTCGGCTCGGGTAGCACCGCGCTCCGTGATGCGAGTCGCCGCCACTTCCTCGATGATCTTGTCGATGGTGTCGGCACTCGACTCCACAGCTCCGGTACAACTCATGTCTCCAACCGTGCGATACCTCACCGTCTCGGTGAAAGGTTCTTCGCCGTCCATCAAAGTGATATAGGGACCCGTCGACAACAACATGGAATCGCGTTCAAACACTTGACGTTGGTGCGCGAAATAAACCGACGGGATCTCGATCTGTTCTTCTTTGATGTACTGCCAGATATCGAGTTCGGTGTAGTTGCTGATCGGAAATACCCGGATGTGTTCACCAACCCGAATCCGACCGTTGTAGAGACTCCAAAGCTCGGGGCGTTGATTCTTAGGGTCCCACTGGCCGAATTCGTCACGAAACGAGTACACGCGTTCTTTGGCCCGCGCCTTTTCTTCGTCTCTGCGAGCACCACCGAAAAGAGCATCGAAACGATGCTGTTCAATAGCGTCGAGCAGCACTGCGGTCTGCAACCGATTACGACTCGCTCGAGGACCGGTCTCCTCCACGACCTTTCCGGCATCAATTGCTTCTTGCACCGAGGCGACCACCAGCCGAACTCCGAGTTCGGCCACCCGGCGATCCTGGAACTCAAGCACCTCAGCGAAGTTATGGCCGGTGTCAACATGCATCACCACGAACGGCAACTTGGCTGGCCAGAAGGCTTTTTGGGCGATGTGCAGCATAACGATGCTGTCCTTGCCACCCGAGAACAACAGGCAAGGATTCTCAAACTCGGCGGCCACCTCGCGGAAGATGTGAATCGATTCCGCTTCAAGTTGGCGCAAATGGGTGAGATCAAAGGACATTCAGCGCCAATGTTACGGTCAGTTGAGGAGCGCTACACCAAGCACTGGGATGACAACGAAAGCCATCGCAACGTATGCGACCGCGTACGTTCGGCGTTCCACGGCAAGTGCAGCAAGGGCCTCGGATGCTCTAATCGGTATCTTCCGGAACGCCGGAAACGGATAGATCAAGAGAATGCCGACAACATTGAAGATTGTGTGCACCAAGGCGATGGTAAGGGCTTCCGGGGCGTCGGTAGCCAGTGCGGCAAGCAGGGCGGTGATGGTTGTGCCGACATTGGCACCGAGCGTCACCGGAAAGGCGTTTCGCAACGACAACACCCCTGCTGCCGACATCGGAATCAGAACCGAGGTCGTGATCGACGACGACTGAACCGCGATCGTGATGATCACGCCCAGCAGCATGGCGACCATGCCGCCTCCCTTGCTGAGAACAATGTTGAGCGTGCGTTCCACCCTCTCAGCGACCAGCAGGCGCATGTTGCGGGTAATCAACGCCAGCGCCAGGAGCACAATCACTAGGCCAGAGCCGGCCACCAGCGACCCAAGGATGTTGCTGCTGGTCCCCACCGCCTCCCAGAGATCCTGGATCCAACCGACGGGTCCTTTGACATACTGTTTGATCGGACTCTTCCACTCGGTGCCGGCATTGCCTAGCAACTGACTGCTGATCGACTCTGCAATGCTCGTAAGCACACCAGTGGCCAGTTCGATGGGCAGCAGAATCGCCACCGCGATCACGTTGAAGAAGTCATGGACCGTCGCCACGCTGAAGGCGCGCTTGAACTCTTCAGATTGGCGTATGTGAGCCAGCGACACCAGCGGTGTTCGTCACCGTGGTGCCGATGTTGGCACCCATAATCATCGGCACCGCGTCATCGATCTTTAGCGCCCTGGCGGCAACCAAACCGACGATAACTGAAGTGCTAGCCGACGACGATTGCACCAAAATCGTGCCGAGAATGCCGATAAACAACCCCGCGAGCGGGTTCGAGACCGTCGAAAACAGCCGCTCCTGGGTATCGGCGCCCATTATTTTGATGCCCATTTCGAGCGATGACACGCCAATCAAAAAGAAGTAGATCAGCGCGACGACGAGAGCCGATCGAAGAAGCGGAGGGATCCGCGGTTCTGTTGTTGGAGGCGCCTCTGCAATCGTCATACCGTCTGCGCAACGTAACAGGTTCTCGTGGCATCTCTCACATGAACGTCAACGATCTCGCCAGTCACCGAAGGAACTCGTTCCCCAAGAACGCGGTCGCGGGCCTGGATTTGTCTAACGGCAAGGCGACTGCTGGAATCTCTGACATCACTATCGAACCAACTGTCGAACCAACCAGTGCGTCGATCGAAGACCATCGGCTTGCGGCTCAATTGGCGGATGAAGCAGGTCGCCTCCTGGTTGAGCTTCGCGCCCGGCTACACGCGCAGGACGCCCCCGCTTCGGTGCTGCAGGCTCAAGGCGACCGGCAGGCGCATGAGTTTCTCATGGAGCGGTTGCAAGCGGCGCGTCCCGACGACGCGATTCTGTCGGAGGAAGGCAAGGACGATCTTGCGCGTCTCGATGCTGAGCGCACCTGGATTATCGACCCGCTCGACGGCACCCGCGAGTTTTCCGAGGTTCCTCGCACTGACTGGGCGGTTCATGTCGCCCTTGTGGCCAACAGTCGTCCAATCGCCGGTGCGGTGGCACTTCCTGCGCTTGGTCTGCTCTTCAGCACCGCCAATCCCACGTCGCTTCCCCCCATCGGCGATTCTGCTGTGCGTTTGATCGTGTCGCGCACCAGGCCCCCGGCCGCGGCAATTCATGTCGCCAACGATCTCGATGCCGATTTGGTGGAGATGGGTTCGGCCGGCGCCAAGACGATGGCGGTGGTTCGAGGTGAGTGCGAAATATACGCCCACAGCGGAGGTCAATACGAGTGGGATTCATGTGCCCCGGTGGCTGTCGCCGCGGCGGCGGGTTGCCATGTAAGCCGCATCAACGGCCAAGAATTGCTTTATAACCAAAAAGACCCATATCTCCCGGACCTGCTGGTCTGTCGTCCCGAGTTAGCAGAAGCCACGCTCACGAGCCTGGCGAGCTTCGCTTCCCAACAGACATGTTGAACCGCAAGCTGGCGGCTGAGACCACGGGAACCGCTTTCTTGCTGATCGGTGTGGTGGGTTCGGGCATCATGGCCGAACGCCTTTCGCCCAACGACGTGGGTTTGCAACTCTTCCAGAACGCAGCGGCCACCGCCGGTGTGCTGCTGGCCATCATCGTCATGTTCGGTCCGCTGTCGGGGGCTCACTTCAACCCGGCGGTAACGCTGGCCGATTGGGCGCTGGGGAGTTTCCCCCGTCGTCACGTCCTCCCCTACATCGCCGCTCAGGTGACCGGTGCGGTGGCCGGTACTGTGCTAGCCAACCTGATGTTCGACTTGGACGCGGTGAACTGGTCCACCAAAACTCGATCCGCCGGACATCTGTGGCTAGGCGAAGTGATCGCCACGGTCGGTCTGATAGCCCTCATCTTCTCGCTGGTCCGCACTGAGCGGCTTCGGCTGGTTGCAGGGTCGGTTGCTGCCTATATCGGCGCGGCGTACTACTTCACCTCTTCCACCAGTTTCGCCAACCCGGCGGTCACGATCGGTCGCATGTTCTCCGACACGTTTGCGGGGATAGAGCCTTCTTCTGCGCCGATGTTCATCGTGATGCAAATGATCGGGCTGGTACTAGCCGTGGGCCTGATCCGTTTCATCTACCCCACCCCGAAGCAGACCCCGACCTCTAGGACCCGACCTCTCGGACCCCGATTACATCTCTGGAGATAGCATCAAGGGATGCGTCTTGTTGTGGCTCGCTGCACAGTTGACTACAACGGGCGGTTACAAGCCCACCTCCCTGAGGCGCTGCGCTTGCTGATGGTCAAGGCTGACGGCAGCGTGGCGATTCACGCAGACGGCGGTGCCTACAAGCCCCTCAACTGGATGAACCCCCCGAACCGACTGTCGGAGCATCCCGAAGATGGCACATGGACGGTCACCAACCCAAAGGGCGAAGTTCTTACGATCACCCTTCATGAGGTAATCAGCGACTCGTCATTTGAGATGGGGCGAGATCCTGGTCTCCAAAAAGACGGCGTCGAAGCGCACCTGCAGGAGCTATTAGCCGACGATCCCACATCGATTACCGAAGGTTTGCGCTTGGTGCGCCGTGAATTCCCGACCAGCGTCGGTCCCGTAGATCTGATGTGTCGTGACGCCGATGGCGCGGCCGTAGCGATTGAGGTCAAACGCCGCGGCGAGATTGACGGAGTTGAGCAACTCAGCCGTTATCTGGAGTTCCTCAACCGCGACCCGGCCTTGCGACCGGTGCGAGGCGTGTTCGTGGCCCAAGAAATCAAGCCGCAAGCGAAGGTGTTGGCCGAGGATCGCGAGATTCAGTGCGTTGAGGTCGACTACGACGAACTACGCGGCATCGAATCACCCAACCCGAGACTCTTCTAAAGCTCACGGCCTATACGATTGGGCACCGTGCGCGCGACCCTTGCGGTGCTAGCCGCGACTGTCATCTTGATTGTGGTCGCCTGGATCATTGACGATGTCGTGAGCGGCGAGGACATCCCGAGAGGGGTGGAGATCGACGAAATCTCGGTCGGATCGATGAGCCGCGAAGAAGCGGCTATCCGGCTCGCTTCGCACCCCTCGCTCAACAAGTCCATAACCGTGGTTTGGGACGAAGCTTATGCAACCGCCACCGCAACCGAGTTGGGGATCGGTATCAACATTGAAGCGACACTTGATGAAGCTGCCGAAAGTGGCGGCGCTACACAACCGTTTCGCTGGCTCTTTGCTCCGGTCGCAAATCGCAGAGTGACACCCCACTATTTCCTTGATCGAAACACTCTGGTGGAATTGCTCGGTGAGGGTGCTGACGCGGTGCTTCTGGTCGATCCGGATGGCTTGAGCGTGGCGCTGGCTAATGGGGTTTTCGTCGCCGCCGACACAGCCAAGATACCTATCGTCGACATCAATGAACTCGAGCGCCTGCTCCTGACCGCAGTTGCGGGCGAAGGCGAAGATCCTGTTGAGCTGCCTTCGCTCGGGAGCGAGGCCATAGACGTTGGCGGAACCGAACTCGCGCGTCATGCCAACGAGCTGACCCAAGATGGCATCGAGGTGGCGCTGCTCGGTTTCTCTGAGTACCACTTGATTCCCGCGCGAGCCTTGCGGCAGTGGGTGCGCTTCAGTCCAACAGGCGAGATCTCGCTGGATAATGACGCCGTTGTCTCGACGTTGGCCGCTCTTTTTGTCGGTCTTGGAGACCCCGGCCAAGAGACAACCTTCTTTGTCGATTATGTCGAAAATATTCATATTGTCGGCGGTTCTCCTGGAAGCGTCTGCTGTACCGAAGACACCGGTGAGCGAATTCTTGAGGCTCTGATCGCAGACGAGAGCCAGGTTCAGGTACGTCCCACCGAAGACCCTGATGCAAAGGGCGTCGCCTGGGCCGAATCGTTGGGTATCAAAGAGGTGGTCGGCAAGTTCACGACCAACTTCGCGCCCGGGCAAGCACGTGTAATCAATATCTTCCGCATCGCCGAGTTGACTCAAGGAGCGGTCATTGAACCCGGTGAGACCTTCTCGGTCAACGGTTATGTCGGTCCCCGAACTGCTGAAAAGGGCTTTGTACCAGCAGGAATGATCGACCACGGGATCTTTGTCGACTCTGTCGGTGGGGGAATCTCACAGTACGCAACAACCCTGTTCAACACCGCTTTTTTCGCTGGTCTCGATTTCGGCGAGTACCAGAGCCATTCCATCTACATTGGGCGTTATCCCTATGGCCGTGAAGCGACCGTGTCCTATCCCGCCCCCGATTTGCAGATAATCAACAACACGCCGTACGGGGTTCTGGTGTGGCCGACGGTGACCGAAGATTCGATCACGGTGCGGCTCTATTCCACTCGGTCGGTCTTCGCCGAGCAGACGGGCCAGACGAGCATGCCTCATGGTCTGGTTTGCACCAATGTGTTCACCGAGCGAACCAGAACCTTCGTGACCGATGGGCGTCGGGAGGTTGACATGGTATTTGCTCGTTACCACCCAGAGGCCACCCTCTGTGACGGTACTCCAAGCGTTTCCACAACCACGACCACCATCGGTGACGGCGACAACGAAGGCGATGTCTCAGACAACGACGAGGTTGACGACGGCGATGACACCAACGACGACGGGACAGACGAGCACGAAACCGACCAGGACCAAACCGATCAGGACGAAACAGACCAGGACGGGTCATCGTGAGAGCGGAGACAGTTGTGGTGGGTGGGGGGCCTGGCGGCGCGGCGGCCGCCATTGTCCTGGCTCGGGCAGGCCGCGACGTCCTGCTCGTCGACAAGGCTACGTTCCCACGGGATAAGTGCTGCGGCGATGGCCTCACAGCCCTGGCTCTGCGTGAATATGAGTTCTTGGGCCTCGATCCGAGCCATATCGAATCTTGGAACGTGGTTCGCGACGTAGCGGTGCGATCACCTTCGGGAACCGAGCGGTATTATCCCCTCCCCGATGGACCCGGCTATCACGCAGCCGTGGTACCGCGAATCGATCTGGATGCCGCGGTACTGGAACTGGCACGTGCTGCGGGTGCTCGTGTCGAACCCGGATGCGCTGTGACCGGCACCGAAGTATCCGACGACACCATTGATGTGCTCATCGACAACAACATTGACAACGAAAGCGAGCGCTGCATACGGACCTCGAACCTGATCGCGGCTGACGGAATGTGGTCGCCGGTTCGCAAGTCACTGGGTCTCGGGGTCGACCAATACCTTGGCGAGTCGCACGCCTTTCGCCAGTACTACTGCAACGTCACCGGCCGAGCCGCAGAGGAACTGATCGTCTGGTTCGAACCCGATCTTTTACCTGGTTATGCATGGTCTTTCCCTCTGCGAGGAGGTCGAGCAAACATCGGTTTCGGTATCCGCCGAGGAGGGCTACACACGGTTGGTGACATGAAACGACTGTGGCTCGATCTTCTCGCCAGACCCCACATCCAACAAGCCCTAGGAGCCGACGCCGTTGCGGAGGCACCGCACAAAGCCTGGCCGATCCCAGCTCGAATCGGTCGTGTTCCCCTTGTTGGCCCGCACACTATGTTTGTTGGCGACGCCGCCGCGGTCACAGACCCGATAACCGGTGAAGGCATCGGACAGGCGCTACTCACCGGTCGCCTCGCCGCTGAATCGGTGTTGGCTCACGACAACCCCACGGCCCATTACGAAAAAGCCGTGCGCAAAGAACTCGTAGCAGACGACCGCATGTCTCGAGCTTTAATTCCATTGTTGGCTCGGCCATGGGTAACCCGCGGAGTCCTGAGGCTCACTGGTACAACAGCTTGGACTAGACGCAACTTCGCTCGCTGGATGTTTGAGGACTATCCGCGCGGCTTGCTTGTTACGCCTAGGCGTTGGGAGCGAAAAATGTTCACAGGTCCCGGTGCTTACCAACGGCATCTACGCTCGACACCATGAACGAGACCATGCGCGAGTTCACCGACGCCATCGACCAACTCGACGAGGTCATTGATCAATGGTGGGAACAATGGCGCAATCAACCGCTCGTTGACCGGGTGTTCTACACCGCTTCGGAGGCAGCTGATTTCTCCTTGCTCTGGCACGCCCTCGGCGTTGTGCAAGCGATTGTCGAAGACGATCCGAAGATCGCGATGGGGTTGAGCGCTGCTCTCGGCGTTGAGTCGGCATTGTTGAACGGGCCGATCAAATCGATCTTCCGTCGTGGTCGACCTTTGCGACCGGCGCCTCGGCCGCTCAACCTGCGTCAACCAATAACCAGCAGTTTCCCGAGTGGGCACGCATCGGCTGCGATGGTGGCTGCGGCGGTGTTATCACGCCGGACCGGCGGCCCCCTATGGTACGCGCTGGGCGCGGTGGTTGCCGCAAGCCGAGTTCATGTGCGCATTCATCACGCATCAGATGTGCTAGGGGGTCTAGCAATCGGAGTCGCCTTCGGCAGAATTGCCAGCCGCAAGATTGCGCGCCGCCTTCTCCCCTAGCAACTCAGTTCCCCTAGCAGCTCAGCTACTAGTTGGAGCTTGCGGGTTCTGTCGGTTCTACGGCTACGAAAGTGAGAACCGAACGAAGATCAAGGAGTAGGTCAGCTACTTCCGCGCTAGTCAACAACTCGCGCTTAATAAAGTCACCGAGACCATGGTCGATTATTCCCAGCGCCTCTTCGATCTGCACGCCATCAATGGCTTCAGTCATTGTCCGGAACCTCCCTTGATATCTCTCGGGCCGGGGTCGGCTCGTGTTGTTAGCAACCATACTCGCGCAATGTGACAGCGGGCGCGTTGTGTTTAGTGAATATCGCCTTACTATCCCGCCATGGACACAAAAGGGGCAACCATCGTAGTTACCGGAGCGGCTAGCGGTATCGGCCGGGCCATGGCTGAACGCTTCGCTGCCGACGGAGCGGGCACTGTGGTGATCGCCGACCAAGATGGCGACGGAGCGGCCGCTGTAGCTGCTGAACTCGGCGGTCGTTGCGAGGTACTCGACGTGACCGATGAGCCTGCCGTCGTCGATTTGATTGAACGAACCGAGTCCGAAGCCGGAGCTATTGATCTGTGGTGCGGAAACGCCGGTACCGGCGCCAATGGCGGTGTTGAACTCGACAACGACACCTGGAACGCCAACTGGAACGTAAACGTGATGGCCCATGTCATCGCGGCGCGGCACCTTGTTCCCCGCTGGATTGAGCGAGGCGGCGGACATCTACTTCTCACCGCATCCGCTGCCGGCCTGCTCACCAACCTGGGCACAGCACCATATGCCGTCACCAAACATGGCTGTGTGGCGCTCGCCGAGTGGATTGCTATTACCCACGCAGAGCACGGTATTGGTGTTTCGTGCCTGTGTCCCCAAGGCGTTCGTACTCCCATGACCGAGGCCGACGGCGAATTGGCTATCGAGGTTGTGAAGGCCATGGGCATGATTGAGCCTTCCCAGGTTGCTGAAGCGGTAGCCATCGGTCTTGCCAACGACGACTTCTTGATCCTCCCTCATCCTGAAGTTGCGATGTATGAACAGCGTCGAGCCGGCGACCGCCAGCGTTGGCTGAACGGAATGCAACAACTCCAGGCCTCCCTACTCAGCTGACTCGCTGACTCCCAACTCGCTTACTCCCAAACTCCCTGAGGGTTCCCAGTGCTCCGGTTACGCCCGGCGCAAGCAACGCCTAGGGCGCGAGCCCCTCGATTGCTTCATCTATGTCCACGCCGGGGAACGCCATGATTGCCAACGCAGGACACGTAACGCCATTGTTTATGTAACGCTGAATATGGGCTCGGCACTCGTCGGGACTGCCATGCACGATCAACTCGTCGATGATGTGGTCTGGAATCTTGTCGAGCGCGCCCCGACGGTCGCCGGCGGCCCACTGTTCCCAGTGCTCGCCCAACGCATCACCACGGCCCATCCACTCATGGAACGCCTTGTAAACAGGGACGTTGAGATACGCCGCGGCCGCGAACTTGCCGGTAGCTCGAGCTGCTTCTGTGTCGGGCGTGGGGGCAACAAAGATCCGGGCGACTATTTCTGCCTCGGGATTTTCAGCCCGAACAATCCCTGCCACCGTGGAGACATTGTCGGCTGAGAGCCAGTTGATGATGGCTCCATCGCTTTCGCGTCCCGCCATGCGCAGCATGCCTTCACGTAGCGCAGCTACCAGGATCGGCACTGGTTGTTCGGGGACGAGACCGAGGCGGAATCCTTTGATCGAGAAACTGTCGTAGTCTTCGCTGACTTTCTCTCCCGTGAGCGCGGCTCTCAGAAAGCGCACAATGTCTCGGGTTTGTTTGTACGGCGCCTCGAAAGGGATGCCGTTCCAGCGCTCAACGATGACATTCGATGAGGAACCGATACCTGCCACGAAGCGGCCTGGTGCGGCCGATGCCATGCCCGCTATGGACTGTGCCATCAAACCCGGGCCTCGGGTGTAAGCCCCCAGAATCGCCGTACCGAGCCTCATCGAGGGAGTCCACACGCTTCCCAGGGCCAAGGGGGTAAGTCCATCGGCTCCCATGGCCTCTGCCGACCACAGGTCGGTATAACCGAGCGCTTCGAGCCTTTGAAAACGTGTTCGTTGGAGGTGAAGTTGTGTTCCGTCGAAGGGAACGGTCATTCCGTATCGCTGCGTGGGGGTGGTCGTGGACATCTCGTGATTCTTTCAGTTCGGGGCAAGTGTCACACACGCCGGGCACACTATCCGGTAATGAAATATCCTGTTATAAAGTTATATATAATGAAATCTGCTGTACTAGCAGTATTGTTGTTGGCAACGACGCTGGCAACGACGAGCTGTACCGGCGACGACGACGCGGCAACCCCGAGCATCGGCACTCCAGCAGCTTCGCCAGCGGGTTTGGTACCGAACGCAACTATCAGCAAAGTAATCGACGGCGACACAGTCATCGCCGACGTCAATGGTTCGCGCGAAAACGTACGCTTAATCGGTATTGACACACCCGAATCCGTGGCTAGGAATCGTCCCAATCAGTGCTACGGCGCGGAGGCGAGCACCTATCTCAAGTCCTTGCTTCCCGAAGGCACCGCCGTCACGCTGATCCTCGATGAAGAAGCCCGCGATCAATACGACCGGCTATTGGCCTACGTAATTCGCAGCGGCGACGACCTCTTCGTCAACCTTGACCTCGTAGAGCACGGCTACGCGGGCACTCTCTCCTACCCGCCCAACACTCACTACGAACACTTGCTTGACCAAGCCGCCAAAAGAGCGACGCTTTCAAAGCTCGGTCTTTGGGGAGTCTGCGGCGATCCCGACGTTCCACTCGAATAGCCCGACGTTCCACTCCAATAGCACAGTACCGTCACATTGTGGAGTCACTCGTCGAAGCACTCGGATACGAAGCCGATAGCCGATTGCTGATTATCAGCGCCGACCAGCTCGGTTCAACGCATGCCGCCACTGCCGGAGGGCTGAGCGCTCTGCGCGAGGGAGCGGCCACAACCGGCACGGTCATGATGCCAGGGCCATGGTCACGCCATGCCGTTGATCGCGCTACAGCAAACGACGACCTAGGCGTACACCTCACCCTCAACGCAGAACTTGATTGTTTTCGTTGGGGTCCGCTGACCAGCTCACCGAGTCTGCTCGATGGCGACGGCGGGTTCCCCCGCACCGTTGCTGATCTTTGGGACCACGCGGACCCCGACGAGGTCCGCCGCGAATGCCGAGCCCAACTCGCGCGGGCGACACTGTGGGGACTTGACGCGACACATCTGAGCACCCACCTAAGCGCTCTTCAACAACGGCCCGAATTCTTCGACGTGTTGCTCGACATCGCGGTCGAAGCAAGCCTTCCGCTCCGTCTGGAGGGACCCGCAGCACAAGCTACGGCGGGCTTTCCTTTCCGTGACCTTGCTCGCGAAGCAGGGGTCATAACTCCAGACCACTTCCGCTTGGTGCGCGGTGGCGCACAGGCTCACTTTTCCGCCGTGCTCGACAACCTGATGCCTGGAGTGACCGTAGTGGCTTTCGAGCCCGCGATCGCCGCAGAAGAAATCCGTGCAATTGATCCTTCCGCGACCGCCCGAATGAACGACCTCGCGGTGCTGACTGATCGCTCTCTACCGGATCGTATTGCTGCAAGCGGTGCTCAACTCATTGGCTTCGCGGCATTGCGCGATCTTCAACGGTCACACCAATAGCGGCTGCCCACCGGTTGGTTCCCTGGCCGGAGATCCGCGCCATCAGCGGACAAGATCTACGTCGGCAACTCGCCAGAAATTTGCGCCGCCACCCGCCAGACGTATACCGGTCACTCGCTGGAGGTCTGTGCCATCAGCGGGGCGAGGGACTCGATCGCGGCTAGGCGAACGGGTCGCAGGTCGAGCAGCCAGAGCGGATAGTCACCTTCAACCTTCACCGCGCCGCTCATGTACCCGGCGTCACTAGTCATCTCGCCCGACAAGATGGCCACTGCATCCGGATAGTTCATCGATATTGCAATGTCGGCGTCTTTCGACTTGCCCACAGCGATACCGGAAACGACGCCATCGGCGAGAGTGACGGTCAGACTCACGCGACCAATGGGACGCCCGCTGATCGTGTATTCGATGACAGCGTCAAGACCAGGAACGGCAGGCAACCCGCCGAGCGCTTCGCTAGCCGCCGCGATCCATTCCTCATCAAAGATCTCCATCAGGGTTCGATACCCGTGAAGAGATCCGTCTCTTGGGGTTGATCACCGTTCCATTTTGGGCGGGCCAAGCGGTAGTCGTCGACCGGATGGAGCGCGAGATCGATCTCGATTGGCAGTCCAAACCAAAATGGCGACTCAGGGTCGATCTGCGTGGCGTGAGCGAGTAGCCCCTCACGGCGCACTTCTGTAAAACCGTCGACCGGGACCTTCGTGGTTATGTTCTGGTCGGTGTCTGGCCGTTCGAACCAGCGTTTGTCGTATGGCGACTCCAACCCGAGGTCGAGAAATGCCTGGTGCCTCGCTTCGATACGAGCGCGCGACCAACTCGAGTAGTAGACCTTCGGCACAGACCAGGGGGCGCCGAGTTCGGGGCGATGGGTCGTATCTTGGCAAAGTTCCACAGCTGGGTGGGTGATGTCGTGCACACGCACGTGATCCGGATGGTTATAGGCACCTTGCTCATCGGGGTATGTGACTACGACGTGCGGTCGCTCTTCTCTCAGCAGCGCCACCAAGCGGTCAACCACTTCGTCGAATGGCGCCGCCGCGAAACAATCCGGATTCAAGTTGGCTTCGGTGTCGGCCATACCGGAATCGCGGTAGCCGAGCATATGGACGGTGTCGTAACCAATGATCTCAGCGGCCATGGCTAATTCGGCGTGACGTACTTCGCCGAGATTGTCGCGTACTTCGGGGCGGTCCATGGCCGGGTTGAGGATTTCGCCTTCTTCGCCCCCGGTGCAGCACACGAGCACGGTCTTGACTCCCATCGATTTGTATTTGGCGACCGTGGCGGAGCCTTTGGACGCCTCATCGTCTGGGTGGGCGTGGATAGACAGCAGACGCAAAGAACTGTGCATTCGGTGAAATCTACCGGCGCAGTATCTGTTCTGGACGTACCGCGGACTGTGTGGTCGGTCTCACGGGTCCCTTCACGCTGCCAGGCGGTCTAGGTGAGGTTCCCCCCGTTGGCTTGACACCTTGATTAGGAGATAAGCACCGACAACGCCACGCCAAGGCGACCCAAGGACGTAAAGGGCGAAGCTGCTGCTTTGCGTCTAGGTTTTGTTTGTGTCGATGTCTCGTTTGCGTTCTAGTTTGGTGGTTGGGTTGAGCCGTGTCTGGTTGACTGTCGGGTTGGTTTTCGCGTTGACGGCTGCGTTGTTGATGGGGTTGCCGTCGCCGGCTGGGGCGGTGGCGGGATACGGCGATGTGGGTGAAGGCACTTGGTACACCGACGCGGTGCAATGGTCCACAGACAACGGAATCGCCGACATTGCAGGACCCTGTTTCGGGCCGGACACTCCGGTGTCGCGAGGCGAAACAGCGGTGTGGATCTACAACATGGAAAACCAGCCCGATGCCGGTGACCCTCATTCGTTCAGCGACGTAATCGACGATTCTCAAGACGATGCGATCTCGTGGATTGTCAACTCCGGTATCACCATCGGTAATTCACGGACCAAGTTCGCGTCTGACGAGACCTTGACACGTGCGAAGGTGGCAACGTATTTACATCGCCTGGCTGGTCGGCCTTCGGCACCGCCGCACAATTTCGGTGATGTTGTTGCGGGGTGGCAACAAAATGCTGTGTCTTGGATGGCCCACACCGGTATCACCACCGGCACATCAGCCACCACCTTCGCTCCTGACGAGACCTTGACTAGAGCCCAACTCGTTACCTTCCTGTACCGCTACTAGGACGAACCACAGGTAACCATCAACACCGCAACCCCAAGCTGCGACCCCACCGCCGACACGACAGGTGGTTTCAAAGCTGTCAGCGCAGGCTTTCACCATAGTTGCGGGATACGTACCGACAACACGATCACCTGCTGGGGAAACAGCGGTTGGGTGCACACCGATGTGCCAACAGGTGAATTCAAAGCTGTCAGTGCAGGCCTCGGACATAGTTGCGGGTTGCGTACCGACAACACGATCACCTGCTGGGGCGACAACGGGGAAGGGCAGACCGACGTGCGGACCGGTGGTTTCAAAGCTGTCAGTGCATTCGGCCTCCATAGTTGCGGGTTACGTACCGACAACACGATCACCTGCTGGGGATGGAACGCCGTGGGACAGGCCGACGCGCCAGCAGGTGGTTTCAAAGCTGTCAGTGCAGGCATTCTCCATAGTTGCGGGCTGCGTACCGACAACACGATCACCTGCTGGGGCTTGAACGGCGATGGGC
>JAKZTU010000071.1:0-14624 GCA_047516945.1 Acidimicrobiales bacterium | reverse complement strand
ATGACCAACCCACCAAGTAACGAGGACCAGGAGGCGTGATGATCAAGATCACTGGTGCATCAGTAGTCGATCTCCGCTATCCGACCAGTAAACAGCTCGACGGGTCGGACGCCATGAACCCAGATCCCGACTACTCCGCCGCATATCTGCGCCTGCACACATCGGCTGCCGATCTGACCGGTCACGGGTTTGCTTTCAGTATCGGTCGCGGCAACGACCTGCAGGTCGCAGCGATCGAGTCGCTGGCCGACAGGCTCGTTGGGCGTGATGTAGACGGGCTCTGCGAAGATCCGGCTGCACTCAATCGCGAACTCTTGTGGGACAGCCAACTTCGCTGGTTCGGCCCGGACAAAGGCGTAATGCATATGGCAATGGGTGTGGTCATGACCGCGGTGTGGGATCTCCGTTGTCGGCGGGAACAACGTCCGTTGTGGGCCGCTCTGCTAGCCCTGACTCCTGCTGAGGTCGTCGCCATGGTCGATTGGACCTACATCGCTGATTTCCTTGATCCTGGGCGAGCTCGTGAGCGTCTTGAACAACGTCTTTTGGACCGCCCGCAGCGTTTGGCACGAATGGAGACAGAGGGCATCGCGGCCTATACCACCACTCCCGGTTGGCTTGGTTACACCGACGAAAAATTGGTTCGACTCTGTCGCGAGGCCGTAACCGATGGTTTCGCCACCATCAAACTGAAGGTCGGCGCCGACATTGACGAGGACAGGCGGCGGCTGGCCCTAGCGAGAGAAGCCGTGGGACCTGACATCAACATCGCCGTCGACGCCAACCAGTTTTGGAGCGTGTCCGAAGCAATCACCGCGATCAATCAGTTGCGGGAATTCGATCTGCGCTGGGTTGAGGAACCAACTCACCCCGACGACATGGTCGGCCACGGCGAGATCGCTCGGGCGGTAGATCCCGTCCCTATCGCTACTGGCGAGATGTTGGCCAACCCCGTCATGGCTAGACAACTCCTGCAGCTTGGTGGTGTCCAAGTCCTTCAGATCGATGCCACACGCATGGCCGGTGTGCACGACCTGCTTGCCGTCATGCTGCTAGCTGACCATGCGGGTGTTGATGTCATCCCTCACGCCGGGGGAGTCGGGCTTTGCGAGGCGGTTCAGCACTACGCCTATTTCTATACGGTCGCGCTTGCTAGCGATCCGAGCCGCGTGGAGATCGAGTACGTCGATCATCTCCATGACCAGCTGCAGGTGCCGGTTCGCCTCTCCAACGGCCGGTACTTTCCTCCGTCCGAGCCTGGTGCGGGGACCGCCTTCACCTCTGCCGCGATCAGCGACTTCGCGTACCCTGCCGGCACGGAATGGATGGAGTGATGAACGCTCGACTTGCTGGTAAGACGGCGCTCGTGACTGCGGCCGGTCAGGGCATTGGTCGCGCCTCGGCGCTGGCGATGGCGGCCGAAGGGGCAAAGGTGCTGGCGACCGATATCAACCCAGCTTTGCTCAATGAGCTTGACGAAGCTCAGATGCCGTCGCTGGAGACTTTCGTGCTCGACGTGCGAGACGATGTTTCAGTCCGGGAAGGAACCGGCGGCCGCGACATCGATGTCTTGTTCAACTGCGCGGGGTTCGTACATCACGGCAAAGTCCTTGACTGCACCGACGATGAGTGGGACTTCGCGTTCGACCTCAATGTCCGCTCGGCGTTTCGCATGATCCGGGCTGTTCTGCCGGGCATGCTCGACAGAGGCAGCGGCTCGATCATCAACATGTCGTCAGCGGTGTCATCGATCATCGGTGCTCCGGATCGCTTCATTTATGGGACCACCAAGGCAGCGGTCATCGGGTTGACCAAGTCAGTTGCCAAGGACTACGTGACGAGCGGCGTGCGATGTAATGCCATTTGCCCGGGCACGGTAGACAGTCCGTCACTGCATGAGCGTGTCGCTGCTAGGGGTGACTACGCCACGGCGATGCAAGCGTTTGTTGATCGGCAGCCGATGGGAAGGATCGGCACCGCCGATGAGATTGCCGCTCTGGTTGTCTACCTGGCGTCTGATGAGAGTGCTTTCGTTACCGGTCAGACCCATACGATCGACGGCGGTTGGTCTAGTTGAGGTAACGTTTGCTGCTATGGAGCTGTCGCTGGATCGCTATCCGGGAATCACCTATGACGCTGAGCAGCCCGTTGTCACCGATCTTGAAGAACTGCGTCGACTACGCAAGTGGGAGGCGGCCATCGGCTACCGCATCTTTGGTGCTATGCACTGGGGGCAGATGGGCGACGGCCACATCAGCGCCCGAGATCCAGAGCTGACCGACCACTTCTGGGTGCTTGGCTACGGTATCCGTTTCGCAGACGCCACTATGGACAACCTCACCTTGGTCGGCCCGGACGGACAAGGCGTGGCTGGCCCCACCGACAACGGAGTGAACTTCGCGGCTCACCACATTCACTGGCCCATCTTGGATGCGCGCCCAGACTTGGTCTCAGCAGCTCATGTCCACACGCCTTACGGCACACCGTGGGCGGCAAATGTTGAGCCGTTCCGGCCAATAAGCCAGGAGTCGTGCGCCTTGGTGTTCGACCAATCCATGCACAACGGTGAGGATCTTGAAGTGACCAGCACCGCGGGGGGCGAGGCCATCGCCCGGGCGATGGGCGACACCAAAGTGTGTATCTTGCGCAACCACGGTCTTCTCACAGGCGGCCGTTCTCCTGGCGACGCTGTCGGCTTGTTTGTCACCGCAGAGCGTGTGGCCGAAGTGCACGTGAAGTCCCCCGAGGCTCGGCCGATCAGCGACGAAGCCGCCAAAGAGGTGAGTTCTTCGCTGTATTACACCGATGTGGGCTGGCGAAATTTCCAGTGGCTGGCCCGAGACCTGGTTCCGGACCCGTCCGTCGTCTTGGCTTGACCGCGCCGGTCACCGGTGTGCAGGTAGGCGAGCGAGAGAGTTCGATCCACGAGACAGGAGGTCGATAGTGAGCGTAGTATGAGGTAAGCGGGGTCTGAGGGTGGGTAATGTGTGAGAGAGTACGTAGAGTTCTACAGGCCGAGGATTACCGGGAAGCAGAGTGAATCAGCCTCGCCGGAATCGTGATTCGATCCCCGCCGGGATCATCACTTTTCTGTTTACCGACGTAGAGGGATCCAGTCGTCTTTGGGAGGCAGACGCAGTCGCGACAGCCCAAAGTGTGGAAGTTCACGACGCGTTGATCCGCCGCATTATTGACACTTCTGGTGGCCACATCTTCGGATGGGCTGGTGATCATTTTCGCGCGGCGTTCCAGGATGCCCAAGCAGCCGTTGACGCTGCTGTCTCCATTCAGAATGAACTCGCTCGCACTGACTGGCGGAGCGGACCCTCCTTGCGTGTGCGCATGGGACTTCATCGAGGCGACGCCACGCTTCGCGGTAACGATTACTTCGGAACCGTCCCCAATAGGACGAGTCGGCTCGAAGCCCGCGCCGCTGGAGGCCAGATTCTTATTTCGAGTGATGTGGCCGAGGTGGTTGAGCTAGAACTGCGCTCGCTGGGACATCATCGTTTGCGAGATGTGCCCCAGCCGATGCTCATTTACCAGATCGGGTGCAAGGATTTTCCGTCGATCAATCTGTCTGACTCGTCGCAAACGACGTTGAGCAATACGAACTCGCCAACCGTCGGTCTGGTAAGAGAACTTGGCCAGGTTCTAACAACCCAATTCCGAAGAATGCTTCCAGCCTGTTGCGATTCTGTAATTAATGCTGTTTCATGTAATGCAGATGGATTCTGTAGATATTGTCATTTTGGATCGGCCTGGCGCTTTCTACCTTTGGACTGTCATGTCGGCCACAACCGAAGAGCTGGTGTGGGACCGGGTCGCAATCGACGGTTTGATCGAACAGGCCGACAAGATTCTTGCCGGATCCACGAGTGATCCGTCGCTGTCACTTCGGCGAGCCCACGATGGACTTGATCGGTTGGCGGCCGATTTGAAGTCGCGGCTCGATCAGATCGACTTGCTGTGGGCCGACATCGAGCGAATCAACGAGTTGTCTGGTCACATCTCCGATTGGCAGGTCAGCGACAGCGCCGCCCAACTCGACTTTCTGGTGCGGAATCGTCGCGAGCGGATTAGCGCCTTCATGGGCGGTGATGAGGCGGTTACGCACATGATCGTTGAATTGATTGACGGCGGGCTTGATTTCGCTGACGCGATCGGAATCGCGGAGCAGCGTCTGTTTAATTTGCGGGCGGCCGAGGTGCTGGCGAGTAACGGCGGGTCGCTTGCTTCGGCTGAGGAGTATGTCCACCATCTCGACTATCAGCTAGCGGTGCTGAGCGCCAACGGCTTCGTTGGTGAGGACGCGGTAGTAGGGGTTGCCCTCGCCATGAGTCTCGACATCGACATTGTCGAAGTGGCGACGGTTGTGGCCGAACGGGACGTGGATTTGGTAGACGCCATCGCCTGGATAGCAAGTAGTCGTGCCCTTGGTGTATCTGTGCCGGAACTGCTTGCTCTGAAAGGCTTTCGTGAGAGTTTGAGCGAACTCGACAACCCATCGGGTGGCAAGACCGACGACAAAGTCAGCATCGGTGATCTGCGCTATGTGGTTGAGCACCCATGGAAGTTCGCTGATCCGACGGTGGTTGCCGCGCAGGCGTTGTTGGACAACCCTGATCTTTGGAATCGCCTCGACACGGCCGCTCGCAACGAGGATCTCCTCGCCGGCGAGGTGTTTGGCAGCCGAAATCCTGGTGATGGAGTGGTGTCTCTCGACGATCTTGAGATGTTCATGATCAAGAGCCAGATTCACTCGGTGTTGAAGGAGTATCGAAGCCAGATCGATATTGCAGCTGATGCTTCGGCCGAGGTTGATGGTTTCTACTCGCGTGCCGATTTCCGGCGTTTCATTGAAGAAAACCCTCATCTACCCGACGAAGTTCTGGTTGCGGCCGACGCGGCGCTAGAAGCTGGATGGTTTGACCGCACTTGGTTTGAGGACCACCGTGACGAGTTGGCTCTCGGAGCAGCAGTCTTGGCAGGAGGCGCGGTGATTGTTTTGAGTGCCGGAACGGCCACGCCTCTGGTGTTGGCTGCGGGCGCTGCGGCTGGGGCAGCCGCGGCTGGAGGCACTGCTTTGACCATCAATCTGACGGGCGACGCCCATGACGCATTCGACGGTGTGATCAAGAACATCCGCAACGGAGCCGTGGTCGGTTTCACGGTCGTCGGTCTACCAACAGCGATCCAGTCGATAGGCGCCACGACCGGCGCGGCGAGGCTGGAAGCCGTGTCGGTCGCCGCCACAGATGTGGCAGCTATCGCCGCTTGTGGCGCGTTGGACATAGTCGTTCCCGAAGAGTGGGAAGACGAAGTTCACGCCACCGCGGGGTTGGCTGTTTCGGCGTCAACGGCATGGTCTGTCGGTGGTGATGTGACCAGCACAGACCCGGCAGCGCAGTCCTATGGTTCGCTCGAAGGTGGACTCGACGCCGCAGCCAACTTGATCGGCTGCGAAGCACCCGACGATGTCGAGGAAACTCCAGAGTGGGCACGAAAGGCAGAGTCGTATCTACGGTCGTCGGGAGATGTCCGTTCTGTGTTCGATTCCGTGCGAGCCGGAACCGATATGGATGCTTCCGTTGAGTGAAATCAGTTGATTTGTTGTTGCCGGTCTGCCCAGTAGGGGGCTCGCAGCTTGAACTTCTGCAGCTTGCCGGTTGCGGTGCGAGCCAACTCGTCACGCATCTCGACGCTGGTAGGGCACTTGTAATGAGCGATCCGCTCCCGGCAATGATCGATCAGGTCTTGCTCGGTTGCCGTGGCGTTAGGGGTTAGCACCACGAGGGCCTTCACCGTCTCCCCCCACTTCTCGTGGGGTACGCCGATCACCGCCACCTCAGTTACGTCTGGGTGCGAGAAGAGGCAGTCCTCAACCTCGATAGAAGACACATTCTCGCCACCGGAGATGATCACGTCCTTCTTGCGATCCTGCAGAGTCAGGTAGTTTTCTTCGTCGATCACACCGCCATCGCCGGTACGGAACCAGCCGTCGACAAGCGCCTCCGCCGTGGCATCTGGATTGTCCCAATACGACTTCAGGATCACGTTGCCGCGGGCCAATACCTCACCATCGTCGTCTACGGAAATGGTGACACCCAACGCGGGATTGCCTTGTCGTGCGAGTTTCGATGCTCGCTCGGCCGGGGTGAGTTCATCCCATTCGGCGCGATTGCGGTTGATGGTGAGCAGCGGCGCCGTCTCTGTCAGGCCGTAGATCTGAATGAACTCCCAGCCCAGTTCGGTCTCAACCCGCTCGACGGTCTTAGTGGGGGGAGGAGCGCCCGCCACCACGATGCGGACCTGACCGCGCCCCGGGATCTCGCCGTCCCAGTCGGCCGCGGCGTCGAGGATGGCAGCCACCACCGCAGGAGCACCACACATGATGGTGACCCCATGCTGGTCAACCCGCCGCAATATCTCCGCGCCGTCGACCTTGCGCAGCACCACATGGGGAACCCCCATGGCGGTCATGACGTAGGGCATGCCCCAACCGTTGCAGTGAAACATCGGCAACGTATGAAGGTAGACGTCACGGTCGCTGACTCCGGTGTGCCAGCCGAAAGTGGCCGCGTTGACCCACAGGTTCCGGTGGGTCATCTCCACACCCTTGGGACGGGCAGTCGTGCCGCTGGTGTAGTTGATCGAAGCTGTGGCCGACTCGTCGGGGGTCCAGGCGGCTGGTTCGCTGCCGACCCGATATAGCGAATCGCTCTCCTCGCCGGCGATGAAACGATGCTTCACTGCGATGTCTCCGAGGGTCGACTCGAGTTCTGGGTCGATGATCAGAACCTCAGCCCCACAATGTTCGACGATGTAGGCGACCTCGGCCCGACTGAGGCGAAAGTTGATGGGTACTGCGACCCGACCGAAAGCGCTAGTGCCGAAGAGATGAACGAGCACCCGCGCGGCGTTGTGCGACACGATTGCCACACGAGCTCCAAGGTCAATACCGAGGTCGTCCAGTCCCGCGGCCAAGCCGGAGGACAGTTCTTCAAAACGCCGGTAAGTCAGCTTCCCGAGTGACGGGGCTACCTGGTCAGGTTCATCGATGATCGCAATTCGGTCTCCGTATACGAGCGAGGCACGGCGCAGATGATCGGCAATGGTCAGCGGTACTTCCATGAATCCTCCTCACGAGGCCGAGCGAACAGCCAAAGATACTCCGTGCCCGTCGGTTCGGGAAGCGAACAAGAGCGGGTAGCAGAGCGTCAGCCTAGGAAAAGCAGGGTGTCGGTGTGGAACTGGCTCCAGGCGAACCAGAAGGCTTGATGTGCGGCCAGTGGATCACCGGATGTCTCTGATATGGCGGTGAAACCCGCGCCGTCGCTGGTGACGGTGACTCCACCGAAGGTGATCACCGCACCGTCGGCAGTCAGGGGCTCAATGGTGGCGACGGGGAAAGCGACCGGTGTCCCATCCTCGGCGATAATTCCAACGACTGGTTCTTGCACTTCAAGTCGTGGGTCAACGTCGCCGATCGGAAAGATCGGCCCGCGGTCATCGCGGCCGCGCAGTGGATCGCGCGGATAACTCCGTCCGATGCCGCCGTCTTCGGCAACGATCCGAGTGTCGGGGTGAGCCGCCTTCCAGTCACCCCAGGTGCTGGTGCGTACGCTGGTCTGGGCGAGCTTCACACCAGCTTCACGTAGCGGTCCGCTCAGGGCCTGGCCGGTGAAGGTGTCCATCACCGACATGGTGTGGAACTCAAACATCACCTTGTTTGACCTGCTCAACAGCCCAGATGTTCGCAACTCGTAGGTGTCGTAGCCGTTGAGATCAATCCCCGAAGCCACATCGTCGGTGAAGTACGCCTGGGCCGAACCGCAAAGCGTGCAGTAGGGGATACCCAAACGCCGACCACCGACGGTGATGTTGACCATCTCATGGATTTCCATGATGTTTTTTGGAAACGCAACCGCTTCATCGCCCACAACCACGCCAAACACGATCGAGTCGTCTGGATACCAGGAACCGTCAGCCGCCGATGTGAGCGCTGGATCGTTTAGCGCAGGAATGCAACCTTGAGGGCAGCCAACGTTGGTCTGGCCGATCGGTCGGTCGTCGATGTACACGCCGCCCCATGACAGCCAGCGCCAGTCGACCGTGGCGTCGGGGTCATCGAACAGCGGAGCCCACCGCGGTTCCTTTAGTTCGAAGAGTTGACGTTTCCAGTTGATGTAGGTGGGTGGCGCGGGCACATCCCAGGCGATCATGTGGTTGGTGGTGAAACCCCATACCGACCCTGCCGCCGGGATGGAGACACCTGTGAGCGACTCCCAGGCGGCGCCGGTGTGCTCGAGGATCTCGCCTGTGCGGAAGAAACGGATGATGTCGGTGAGCAACCAGGCCACCCTGGGATCACCCGAAGCACCCACCCGATCAATTGCTTCGAGGTCTGGGTCTGTCGCCAACGAATCGAACAGCGTGTCGAGATCGGCTTCCAAGTCAGCATCAAGGGGTCCGCTTGGCGAAGACGGTGCTGGCCCGAACGCGTCGGTGTTGTCCGGGGTTGCTGTGGGGCGCGTTTCAGCTTGGCCTGTAGACGATTTTGTCTCGCTCGTGGTGTCTGGATCAGTCGGCTCACTGGTCGGGGCTTCGTCACCGATCACCTCTGGTGGAGCTTTGGGTGCGGGATCTTCAGAACGTCCACAGGAAGCGGCCATCAGGCCTAGGGCAATCAGCAACCAAAATGTACGGCGCCTTCTCATGTGGCTGAACCTCGCGATGTCAGTTGACTATCGATTTCCAATCGTGGAACTATCCGGTCGAGCCACGCGGGCATCCACCAGTTCTTCGCACCCAGTAACTCCATAGTTGCAGGCACCAACAACAATCGCACCAAGGTTGCGTCTACCACGATGGCCGAGGCGAGACCCAAACCGAACACTGCGGCCACCCGCAGATCCTCCAACATGAAACTGCCGAAGACGAACGCCATGATCGCGGCTGCCGCAGTGATCACCCGTGCCGTTGCCGCTAGACCGTCACTGACCGAGGTGACGGGATCACCGGTACGTTGATATTCCTCGCGTATTCGGCTGAGCAGGAACACCTCGTAGTCCATCGACAGGCCAAAGACGATGGCGAACATCATCATTGGAATGAAAGGTTCGATCGGCCCCGGATCAGCTCCGGTTATATCGCTCAGCCAACCCCATTGGAACACGGCGACAACGATCCCGTAGGCAGCACCGATCGACAGCAGGTTCATTATCACGGCCTTTATCGGCACTAGCAGTGAGCGGAAGACCGCCATCAACAAGATGAACGAGAATACCAGCACAGCCGTGAAAAAGACGGGCATTCGACCGCTGAGATAGTCAGAGAAATCGATACCTGCAGCAGTCTCGCCGGTTAGCGCCACGGCCAGCGTGGTGCCTTCGATGGCTTGCGGAATAACCTCGTTTCTGAGGCGCTTGGCAAGGTGTTCGGTGGCTTGGTCTTGAGGTGCGGTATGTGGAATTGCACGAATCAAGAACGCGTCAGGAGAATCAGCGTTGTTGGCTAACACCTGAGGCACCGCCGCGATCCCAGGGTCAGCGCGTATTGCCGAGACGAGGCCACCGATAGCTTCAGCGTCCTGGTCGCTGTTGATAACCGCGGTGATGAGGAACGGTCCGTTGAAACCAGGGCCGAAGCCGTCGGCCAACAGGTCATAGGCGCGTCGTGTGGTGGTCTCTTCGCTGAAGTTGCTTTCATCAGAAAAACCGAGCCGTATGTCCAACAGCGGTGCGGAGATGAGCAACAGAATTGCCGTTCCCGCAACCGCGATGGTCCGTGGGCGGGCCTGCACGAACCGGCTCCAGCGGTATGCCATCGTTTCGCGCAGTGGCTTGACCTCTCGCTTGTTGAGCGGTTGCCGGAGTGCAGGAACGAAGAAACCCGCGATCAGCACAACGATCGCAACAGGGATGCAGAAGACCAACGGGCTGATTCCAAAACCGACCCCGAACAAGGCGACAGCGACCAGGCTGGCCGCGATGATTCCCCGCCTCCGGGTTACTTCCAGGCGGTCTCCGGCAAAGCCGACCAACGCGGGCATCAGAGTCAACGACGAGACCAGCGTTACCAGAACCGTGACAGATGTGGCGACACCGATCCCGGTTACGAACGGAAGACCGATCGCTATCAGGCCCAGCAGAGAGACAACAACGGTGATCCCCGCGAACAGCACGGCACGCCCAGCGGTGTTCATCGCGCCTGCCGCAGCTTCGGCTGGGTCGGCCCCTTCCCGCAGCAGTTCCCGGTATCGGGTGACCAAAAAAAGCGTGTAGTCGATTCCGACACCCAGCCCGATCATGGTGGCGATAGTGGTGGCGAACTCTGGGCCTCCGGAGAGGTTGGAGGCGAGCACGGTTGCGGTCAACCCGCCCCCCACGCCGAACAGAGCCACCGCTAAGGGCAGTCCCATACCCAGCACCGAACCCGTGGCCAGGATGAGGATGAAAATAGCGAAGGCGACACCGATCAATTCAGATTGCGGGGGTTCGACCCCTGACAGAACAGCACCGCCGATCTCAACCTGAAGCCCCGCAAGGGTGGGGATCAGATATCCGATCTCGTCGCCGATCCCGCCTGCGCTTTCCTGGTCAACTTCGCTGCCAAGCTGAATATCGGCATAGGCGATCTCGCCAGAGTCTGAGATTCCTCCGCCGCTGAACCCGCCTGACCCGTAGGGCGACAAGATTTGGACACCATCGATGGCGCTGGCCTCGCTGAACATCTGCTGCATGACCGCAACCACTTCCGGATCGTCAACGCCTTGCTCAGCAGAGAACACGATGGTGCCGGTAAGTCCGCTGCCTGCCCCGCCGAAGGCCCCGAAGTGTTCGTCGAGTGCATCGAATCCGGCTTCGGTTTCTGAACCCGGCAATTGTTGTTCGGCGGTGAAACCTCCGCCGATCCCTAACGCTGCGCCGAATAGTCCCGCCACCCCTACGATCCACAGCCCCAGAACAGCCCTGCGCTTATGGAAACACCAACGTCCGATTCGTGACAGCATCCGGGCGAGTTTGCCCGATTTCGGCCAATTACCACACGTTTGTTTCGGCTGTTCTTACGGGCGCTGCTCATGGGTGGTTAGCAGCGCTGTGCTCAAGGGGTTTCGTGAGGAAGCAGAACGCGAGCGGCGCGTAGGTAGCCAAAAGGTGTCTCGGCTCGGAAGTTGGAGACACGGCTGGTGTAAACGTCGGCATGTTTTTCAACTTGGCGAGCAAAAAGACTCTTGTCGACCCCGGCTCTCATCAGCGGACCCCACACCTCGTTTCCTTGCTCGCTTGATGCCTGTGCCAACGGTGCGATTCGTTCATCGAGCGCGGCTAGTTCAGCGACAGTTTTCTTGATAGCGGTGTCGATCTCCTCAACGGGGTTTTTGTCGACTACGAGGTGGTGTCGTTGCATACGCAGCCGAGACTGTGTCAACGCCAACTCACCCTTCTGGCCCATCAATTTGGAGAGTTCGAAGTTGGTGTCAGCAGCAGTGGTGCTAGTAGAGATTTCGTCCTCGAGTTCGCGCACGATCAGAGCGGTGCGCCACCGCAGCACGTCTTTGGTGACGTACACATCGCCGAAGAGATGGTCACCGACATAGAGGAACTGTGAGCCTTCATGGCCCAAGGCGTCTTCGACGAGTCGAGCGTTGCCTCCGTGGTAGACAGCGCCAGATTTGATCGCGCCGAGGTGTGGTTCTAGGAGTCCCCGCTCAGGATCGACTACCTCATAGATCGGCCCGACATCGGAGAAGAATCGGGGTTTGTTGGCGGCCACGATTATCAGGTCAAACAAGTCGCGCCAGGTTTGGCCGTCAGGCATAAAGCGGTTGAAGCACCAGTTCATGATTTGCTGGCTGTATGACCAGTCGGAGTTGGTGATGAGAATCAACTCTTTGCCGGCAAGGCGTTGGTCCATGAGCGTGGGCACAGTCTCCGGGTCGAGATCCACGAAGTGTTTCGGATCAGAAACGATGGCCGCTTTGAGCGACCCGTCGCGGTGTGCGCTGGTCAGAGCGGCGTCGATGGTTCGGTAAAGCTGACGGTAGGTCTTGATACCGGGTAGAGGGGAGCGGTCGTGGCGGTCGATCAACTGGCACCACAGCGAGGCTCGACTCAACTCGAAGAGCGTGTTCATGAACTTGAACCGCTGATCTGAAAGGTCGATGATCGTCGCTACGTAACTTCGTCGCAACTCAGAGAACGGCAGCATCTGGTTGCCGTGCTGGGCGCGCACTACGTAACCGAAGCGTGTCGCCTTGACGATGTTGCCCAACTCAAGGTCGAAGGTGAGACCGAGTGTGAAAGCCTCGGGATCGAATACCAAGTCAGCGACCGGCCAACCCTGCGCCTCAAGGTAGGCACAACCATGATCGAATGCTGCCCGTTCCCACTCGTTCACGAAGTAGTGGATGAGTGTGTAGTCCATGTCGTAGCCGATTGCTCGTACTCCGCGGAGGTTGAGGGTGCGGTTGCAGAACACTCCTCGTGTGTGTTGACGCTCGGGAAGGGGTTGGGTCACCGCGTCATTGTCGCGCGTCGGGGGGTTCCGATGTCGTTGATTGCTCCGTTGCCTCCGAATAGAGGGCGGTGGGGCGGATCAGGGCAGCAACCTCTGGTTTGTGGTCCAGCAGCGATGCCCGGGCCACGGCTTTGTTGCCCCATCGCGAGCGGATGCTGTCGATCATGGTGTCGAGCACGTCGGTGGGTTTGCCGTCCTCAGCGAAGGGGAGCGCGAGTTGTATGGCATCGGGTGTACCGAGCGCTGAGTAGGTGACTCCGATCAGTGTGCAGCCGACACGACCGAGTCTGCTGCCGGGTCCGTGGGGGCCGTCGAGCAGATCGAGCAGCAACTCGTCGGCTACGGCAACCAGAATGTCTGTCTGTTGAGTCGCCTCCGGCAAGGTCCGAGAGCGGGTCTCGTGGCGCATTTCTGAAGTTCGGTAACGCACTGTGACGGTGCGGGCAACGCGGTCTGCTTTGCGCAGACGTGCCGCCACCTTCTCAGCGAGGGCAAGCATCTCAAGGCGCAGTTCTTCGCGGTGACGAACCTTTTGTCCGAGGGCCCGCTGGGCGCCCATCGAACGGTCACGACGGTTGGTGTCGATCGCACGCGGGTCGTGGTTGTGAGCCAGCGCCAAAAGGTGAGTGCTCGCGTGGTCGCCTAGATAGCTCTTGAGTCCTTCGCGTCCGCAGGAGGCGAGGTCTCCGACCGTGTCGATGCCGTGATCGTGGAGCTTCGCGGCGGTGACGCGACCGACACCCCAAAGAACCTCGATAGGCAACGGATGAAGGAAGGCGAGTTCTGTGCCTGGCTCGACGACGATAATGCCGTCGGGTTTTGCTTGAGCGCTGGCAACCTTGGCTAGGAACTTGGTTTGAGCACCCCCCACCGAAAGAGCTAACCCCACTTTTTCAAGCACCTGAGCTTTGAGTTTCTGAGCAATTTGGGCGGCGGGTCCGAAGAGGTGTTCCGCTCCGGCAACGTCGAGGAAGGCTTCGTCCACCGACAGCGGTTCGACGAAAGGCGTGAAGTCGTGGAACTGCTCGAATACCTCGGTCGACGCTTCGGCGTACGCCCCCATACGCGGCGGAACTGTGATGGCTTGGGGACACAGAGAACGGGCGAGCACACCACCCATCCCAGAGCGGACTCCGCAGCGCTTGGCTTCGTAGCTGCAAGCCAACACCACGCCTTGCCCGACGATCACGGGACGATTGCGCAGCTTAGGTTCGTCACGCTGTTCAACCGATGCGTAGAAGGCATCAAGGTCGGCGTGAAGGATCGTGGCTCTGTCGCTCACGAGCCTACTCTAGTTGCAAACATATGTTCGATTCCAGTCGCTAAATCGACATGACTTTCTGGCTGGCCCTACGATTCGGGTGTCCGTTGAGGATCAAGGAGATTTGATGCGTCGTTTGTGCCTTGAACATCAGCGGACTGGTTTCTTTCAACCGGGCAATAGATCGTAATCGACACGGGGTTCCGTTCGTCCTTCTCAACGGCCAGTTGACGAATTCGGCGATCGTCGCCACGAGCGGCTACGACCCAGACATCCTTGTTGATGCGCTCGGCATCACGGCGAGCAAACCGACGCTCGAAGAGTGGTTGGCCACCGACGAGTGGCATGTATGTGTGGACGAAATCAACGCATACTCCCCGGGCACTATCGAGGTGGAGAATCTGCCTGAGAGTCTGGTTGAGGGAATCGGCCAGGCGTGTCAAGGATTCAGGCTGCTTGAGCATCTGTTGATCGCTGCTGGTCCGGACCTCACCCCCGATGCGCTGGTCGCTGCAGCCGACGCCACCGGTGAGTTGCTGTTGCCGGGAATGATTGCGGGTTCGCTGGGACCAGGAAAGTACTCGGTTGGAGATGTTGTCCGGTACTACAGCTACGACATCGACAACAAGCTCATGGTGCCCGACAGCGATCCAATCGTGGTAACCCGCTAGTTGTCGTTGTTTCCGTTCACTATGGCGTCGATGTCTTCGCCGTATCTCTCAAGTTTCACCGGGCCGATACCGCTGATTGACAACAGATCGTCGTCGTTTTGGGGGCGCAGAGCCGCGATTTGATAGAGGGTCTCGTCGTTGATCACCACATATGCGGGTACAGCAGCCGA
>JAKZTU010000070.1:0-4396 GCA_047516945.1 Acidimicrobiales bacterium | reverse complement strand
TCAGCGTTGGGGTGCAGGAATAGTGGCAGCTGACGGCAAGCTGAATCGGGGTGCCGTGGCGGAGATCGCCTTCAACGACGCTGACGAATTGAAGGCCTTGGGCGAGATTGTTCACCCGGCGCTCTATAACGAGATCGAGCGACGGCGTGGTCTGCTTGCGGGCAGTGACGCTGTGGTGGTGCTGGATCTTCCGTTGCTGGTAGGGGCCGATGGCACTTCGATTGCCGATCAGTTCGGGGTACTAGCGGGGACCGTCGTGGTTGACGCAGACCTGGAGACAACGGTTGAGCGTCTTGTGGCGAGTCGGGGTTTCGATGAGGCCGATGCTCGGGCTCGGATCGCTAATCAAGCGAGCCGTGAAGCCCGTAGAGCAGTAGCCGACTGGGTTATCGACAATTCCGGCGACCTGGCAACCCTAAATCGCAATATCGACGAAGCATGGGAGTGGATCACCACCCTCCCACACACCGTCCCCGGCTAGAAGCCGCCTCGGTGCCCCGTCGGAGTGTGGCGGAGAGGGGATTGCTGGTGTGGTTGAGGTTGCGCTGGATCAGCCTTTAGCGCTTCTTAGAACTCACAAGCAGAATTCGTTCAGCTTCTTCACGGATCGTCGGATGGAGTGAGGGGTCAATGGAGCGAGCGAAAACCCACGCGACAGTACTTGGCGAGGCTTCCTTGAGTGCCTCGGCGGCAGCGAGAGCATCGTTCGCGTTTCGAACTCTCTGCAGGATCCCGATCAACACGTCCCGGACGTGCCACCTATTGTGACTCTCACCCAACTCGGGCAGAGCTTTGACTGCGAGGTAGAGGATGTCGGCATCAGCCGTGGTGCGAACGACTTGATCCCAGAAGTCAGCGATTGTGTCGCAAAGGTTCCATTCGTAACCGGTGGTTGCGACAACAGCCGAATACGCCTTAAGAAGGCGTGAGAAGCTATGCCGATAGGAACGCCAGGCAAGTCGAATCGATCCCGATGACATTCGTGGAATCACGAGATGGAGGTTCTCCATTGCCTCTGAAGTACTGCTGGCCTCAGCAATTGAAATGAGTTCAGCGATAGCCGAGTCATCGGGCGATTTGAACCGGAGTCGGTTCGCGAGGTCGTCTGTGATCTCTTGCTCCGCTTGCCAAGTCGAAGGGGCGCGCGCGGCCATTTCGACAGATGCTAGAAGTGCCGCTGCACTCTCGTATCTATCAGTCGGCTTCGGTCGAGTCGCTGTAGTAACCGCCATGCGAAATCGCCCTAGGTCCAGATCGTCTTCGACAGGCAACTCCCCGGTAACAAGATGTTGAAGGACCTTACCGAGTCCAAAGATATCGGCTGGCGCCTCGGCGAACTTTGCACCTCGCATAGTCTCGGGCGCTGCGTAGCAGGGAGTGCCGACTCCTTGAAGCGTGTTGGTGAGTGCAGTTGACTTTCGCTCGGCTTCTCGGGCCAGCCCGAAATCAGATAGTGCCCAAGTGGACCTGTTGACGCGGAGAATGTTGCGCGGAGTGATATCCCGGTGGTAAATCCCGAGATCGTGAACGTACGCCACCGCTGCGCAAATTTGACGCATGACATCTAGGACAGCGTCGTCGTTACCGTCGAAACGATCAATCTTGTCCGCGAGGCTTCCCTCCGCGAGAGGCATCGCGTACCAGAGTCGGCCATGCTCGTCTTTTCCAGCGTTGAGGATGCGCACGACACCCGGGTGGTTACACTCGGCTACTAGGCGAATCTCGCGCTGGAAACGTCGGCGGACCTTGACATCATCGAGTCCGCGGAGAACCTTGATCGCAACAACGGCGTGGCGATGGTTCTGCTTGCGTCTGGTGTCAACAGCACTGTACACGTCTGCGAAACCCCCGGATCCAATCGGTGTGTCGTCAAGCAGATAGGAGCCTCCGAAGATTCGCTGGTGGTCCTGACTGCTTGGTCGACCTGGTGAGCGACGACGGCCCGACGTGTTCCACCGCGATACGACATCGAGATCCCATATCGGTCCGGCCGATATCTCAGCGATCGGCGATGGGAATGCAGGTGATTCCCGAAGCTGGGCGATACGTTGTCGCGAGAGTCCTAATTCCTGCGCTACCTCCGATACGCCTCCAAGCCGGATGTCTTCCGCAGAAATATTTGACATAACGACAATAGTAGCAAATCTCTTGTTCAAGTATCAATAGTTAATGAGTTGGCCTTTGGATTGGTGTGCATCTCTGAACGGTGGGCTTGGAGCTACCGTGCCAAGTAGCGCGTGTACACTCCCATAGCTTTGTTCAGGATAGCGGGGATGTTTTATCCTCTTGCGGCAACCGTTCCTTCCATCGATCGACAGTTAGATCTGAGGCCAAGAAGGCTGTGTTCTTCTTGTCGTTCGGGAAATTACTAAATTTCGATGACGTACGGAATATACTATTTCTCCGAACACTGCAGCGAAGGAGGGTCAGGGCAGAACCCGAAGCGCCAAAAACTGAAGCCGAAGTCATGCGTCGAGGGGTGGCGCTGCTTGAAGAACGTTTGCCATCTTGGTGGCTCGTACGCCTGATAGCTAGACCCGACAAGCAGATTGACGCCCTCCTTGAGATAGGCGACGCTAGCGGGAGCCCTACCACGCTGATCATCGAGGCAAAGCGTGTTATCCAAGGGCAGGATGTCAGCCGTCTTCGTGAGAAATTTGATGTGCTCGCTCAGCGGTTCTCGAGGGGACAGGGCTTGGTCGTAGCCCGCTACTTATCGCCGCCGGTCCGGGAGAAACTCACCGAGGCCGGACTCTCGTACGTTGACGCGACCGGGAACATGCGCGTTGCGGTCGACAACCCGCGTTTGTTCATCTCCGATCGTGGTTCGGATCGCGACCCTTGGCGAGGGCGGGGTCGCCCTCGCGGGACATTGAAGGGCGAGCCCGCGGCCAAGATTGTGCGTGCTATCTCCGATTTCACCGGCACTTGGACGGTCCGGGAGTTGGTGGGCGCGTCGAAGGCATCAACAGGCGCGACATATCGCGTTGTGGAGTTCCTCGAACGTGAGGGCTTGGCTACGCGTGGCGACCGCGGCCGGATCAGCGTCCCTGACTGGATGCAGGTGCTTCGCCGTTGGAGTCATGACTACGGTTTCATGCGTACCAACCAAGTGACCCGCTGGATTGCGCCACGAGGAATCCCGGCTTTGATGGAACGAATCTCTTCTTCAGAGGAATCCGAACTCTACGCGGTGTCGGGTTCACTAGCGGCGGCGGAGTGGGCGCCCTACGCGCCTGCGCGACTCGCGATGATCTATGTCACCGACCCACAAAAACTCAGCACCGAATGGGATCTACGCCCTACCGACGTTGGTGCCAACGTTATGCTCGCTCAACCAGAGTACGAGGTCGTTTTTGAAAGGTCAGTCACCAACGCTGCCGGAGTGAGTATTGCCGCACCCTCCCAAGTCGTTGTGGATCTGATGACGGGGCCCGGCCGAAACCCGAGCGAAGCAGAGGAGTTGCTCGAATGGATGAAACGCAATGAGCAGTCCTGGCGAACCTGACGATCTCCTAGTTCGAGCGCGCTCGGCCCTGCTCGGTTCGATGATGGCGGGACGTACCGAGGAAGGAGTAGGTGAGCCCGAGACGGTTGCGCTCCAAACCTCAATCCTTGCTTCGGATCTACTGGACGCCCTCGGCTAGAAGCCAACTCCGGTTGCGCCTCCCCAAAGTACCGCGTCGTATCGTTGGCTCCGGTTGCGCCCGGCGAAAGGACCGTGCCCGGCGTAGGGACCGCGCGGATAAGTTGAGGGCGTGCCTCCTGCGACGGTTCCCAGTGCCCGCACTTCTTTGAAGGTCGTTTCGGATTTTCAACCGAGCGGGGATCAACCGGCGGCCATTGAGGCTCTGGCGGAGGGCATTGAACGGGGTGACCGCTTCCAGACATTGCTGGGCATCACCGGCTCGGGAAAGAGCGCCACGATTGCCTGGACCATCGAGAAAGTCCAGCGTCCAACCCTGGTGTTGGCCCCCAATAAGTCACTTGCCGCACAGTTGGCCAACGAACTCAAAGAGTTCTTCCCAAACAACCGGGTTGAGTACTTCGTCAGCTATTACGACTACTACCAGCCCGAGGCGTACATGCCGTCGAGCGACACCTACATCGAGAAGGACTCGTCGGTCAACGACGAGATCGACCGCCTGCGTCACTCGGCTACGTCAGCGTTGCTGACAAGACGCGACACGATTGTGGTTGCGTCGGTCTCTGCGATCTACGGATTGGGGTCGCCAGAGGAGTACGAGAATCAACTGTTGGTGTTGCGCACAGGAGACGAACACGATCAGCGCTCGATACTTCGCCGGTTGGTTGACCTCCAGTACGAGCGCAACGACATGAATCTGGTCAGGGGCAAGTTCAGGGTTCGCGGTGACACCATCGAAATCCATCCGGC
>JAKZTU010000069.1:0-7837 GCA_047516945.1 Acidimicrobiales bacterium | reverse complement strand
CTCCGTCCGGGTCTGCCCCGGGCTGGCTGGATTGAGCCGCTTCGCCAACCAGCCGGGGAACTCGGCCGGATCACCACAGCGCTTGGCGACCGCCAACAAAGCGGCCAAGTCGTCGCCGTGGGTCGAGCGGTCGACCGACCGTCGGCTGGCATCGAGACGGTTGTCGAGTGCTCGGCCAAGCCCAATATCGTCGCGGATCGCGACGAGGAGCCTTACCGTGTCGGCATCGCGGTCAGCTAGCTTTCGGAGTGCTTCAAGTTGGGTGGTGAACTCCAGTATCTTGATCTGGTCACGTTCTTGGTTCAGCCGCCCCGCCAGTGCCCTGAGTTGGCGCGGGCTTTGCTGTTCGCCCACCCAACCTGCCAAGCGCCGACTGAGCCCTCGTGGTGGTCTGCGTACCGCAGTCTCGAGTGCGTCGCTTGGAAGTGAATTCTCGGGAGCGACCGCGAGGCTCAACCAGGCCAACGCGCCCGCAACGCCGGTTCGCTCCATGAAAGAGGGCCCAACCGGGCGGTTGGTAGGGATGCCGTCTTCTTCCAGAAGAATCATCGGCCCCAGCAAAGTCGCGTTCACCCGGGCCAACACGGCAATGCTGTTCAGCGCCATGTTGTTGTTGAGCAATTCCGAGATGCGGTTGATCGTTGCTTCCAAGGGATCGTCGCTCGCCAAGACTTCAATCTCGTTGCTGAGCGTGGCTCGCCCTGGTAGTGCTTTGATGGTCTTGTCGACACGACGCCGGTTGTGCGTGAGCAATGTGGCCGCAGCTTCGACCACGCTTGGAGGGCAGCGACAGTTGACCTGCAGGTCATGAGCAGCGGAACCCTCAAACAGATCTGCGAAATCGATCAACCAGGACGGTGAGGCCCCGGCGTAGCCGTAGATGGTCTGATCATCGTCGCCCACTCCGAAGACGTTCGCGGCCGGACCGGCCAGCAGGCGAATCAGCAGGATGTGGGCGGGGGTGAGATCTTGGAACTCGTCTACCAGCAGCACCCCACAGACCCGTCTCGCAGCCGCTCGTGCGTTGGGATCAGTGCACAACACCTCGATTGCTCCCAGAATCTGCTCATCAAAGTCAACGAGCCCGGCTTCGGCCAAGCGTGCGCGGAACCGGGGCAACGCAGCTGCGAATTCGCGAACGTCGCCGCCGAATTCTTGTTCAACTGCACTCGGCGAACGCAACCCCAAGCGTGTGGCGGTGAGCGCCTCAATCCAGACGGCCAAGGGATCGGCCATCGCTACGCGTCTTCCGCCAACAAAACTGTCGAGTATCTGCCGAACTTCGTGTTCATCGATCACTTGGGGAGGATTGCGGTCAACCGGACGGCAAAACGGACCAGATCCGCGCAGAATCGCCAGAGCCAGACTGTTGAGAGTGCGGATTTGCAGGCCCACCAGGTCGGTGGTGCGCTCCTGCATTTCTTCGCGTGCCCGCACATTGAACGCAACGAGGCAAACGGTTGCGGGGTCGATCCCGCGGTCCCGTACCAAGTGCCGGGCTCGTTCTGTGAGCACTCGGGTCTTGCCTGATCCTGCTGGAGCGATGATTCTGGCGCCTCCGCCGCTATGGGCGACAGCAGAAAGCTGATCGTCGGCGAGGTCGGCATTCGGCGCGATATTGTGGACAGTTGCCACAGAACCGATGCAGAGATGAACAGCCGGTATCACCGGAGCGCCGAGCTCGCTGTCGTCGAACCACTCCAACGATCCGCCGTCGCACCACGCTGGTCCTTCGTTGGTTTCGACATCTCCTGGACCTTGGGACAACGGCCTGGCGCCTGCGCTGACGGCTCGTGAAACTGCTCTGATCGTAGGTTGATCGGGTACCCGGGCATCCACTGAGTGCTCGAACACCAGATGTTGTTCCGACTCGCCCTCAAGGTCGGTGTTGGGTGACAGATACCAATAGGAGACGTCGAGCACGGGTGGTTCGTCGCTGAGGTCGATCCGCAACTCGATGACTGCTCTGGTTCGTGTCTTGCGGAGCGCTCGAAGATGGTCGATTGCGCCGGGTTTTCCGTCGAAGACAATGCGCTCACACCCAGCCCAGGGTTCGGGAGCGTCTTGTCCAGGATTCACTACCAGGTTGCGTCCAAGAGCTTCAGGCCCGGCCAACCGCTGCCAATCGGGATCCAGCACTACCGGCCGACACCGGTTCGGAGGTTTTGGGCGGTCCGCGGAGAACTCGGTCAGCCTCGGTGGTGACGATTCTGAGTCAATGTCGGTGGACTCGGTGTCGAGCGAGCAAGTCCGCACCTCTTTGACAGTTGCATGCCGCCGGCCGCAGTGTCCGCAAGCAATCATCGCTGGGATCCATGCATCGGTTGTAAGGTACGCCGGTATTCGTTCACTGCCCCTACTGCCCGGATACCAATTGGTGACCCCGTTGGCCGACTCCGGTTCACCAAAGATTCAGTGTGTGACAGTAAACGGATCGGTGATCACCCGCTAACGGCTACATGGTTGCGGTCCTGAGGCTGAACATGCTGGATGACGAGGTGAGCGAGGACGACGGCGAGATCAGCGTTGCGGTCGGGCCCGCTCCGGAAGGCGCCTACCTGATGGGAGATACCGCGACGGCCTGTACGGCCGTGCGGGACCACGAACTGCTGGTCGTCACTGTTCTCCCCGTAGATGCGGAGATCGCCGAGGGAGAGGACGCCGTCTTCCGGATCGTCAGGCCGGTTGAGAACGGCACCCAAGTAGGGGTGCCAGTGCACGTCTCCAGGCACGACAAGATCATGAAGGTGGTGACGGGGGCAATCGCCGACCGGCCAGGTGATCGGGGGGTGATGTCGTTGTCGCGCTTGAGCCGGGCGAGACGGTAGCCACATTCCGGCCGACGACCCCGCAGGACACCACGAACGAGGGCGACAGCACGTTGATCGTTCTAGGCAATCGAGGAATTCACCCATCCACAACAGGTGTCAGAGAGCTCGCAGCAGAGGCCGTCGAACACGCTGGGTACGGGTGCGCCCTAATTGCGGCGCTGGCGAATCACCGTGAGTGGAGAGCGGACGACTGTAAGCACTGCGTCAATTCGTGCCGTGAGCTGAGGTGGGCTCTCAACGTGTCGGACTAGAGCGTGTCGACAGAAGGAAGTAGAGGGAACTGCGGCTGCCCTAATGGAAGCCTGGAATGAATCTGGTGGAGATGCCGCGCTATGGCGCGTTCACCGCGACATAATTTGGGAATGTCTCCCCCCTTCAGGAGAGGCACTTCAAATCAAGCAACACTTCCACCGGTTTCCCAGCGGAAGTGAGTTTCAGGTCGGCGTGAACCGCACTAATAGTGGTTCACATCCTGGCAGGATGGGTGAGGGCGTTTACGCGAGTCTGAGCTTTGCGCAGGTAAGGAGGTGAACGCCTATGTTCAATATCGGTGAAAAGCCGGGCCGGGGCCGCTACTGCTGCACGAAGTGCAGCTGGTCTGTGGTCCTCGACGATGACTCGGATCGGCTGCCGCCCTGCGGTAGCTGCGGTCCAGGCCAGAGAACAACCTACCGTCGCTGCTAAATCGCCGCTGACGCTGTGGGGATCGATGCCCACTTGATCGATCCCCTCTAGCTGCTGCACAACAATTCGCCAAACCCGCTCCAAGCTACGAAATCTGCATGCCTCTGACCACGGCATATGCAATTCCGCGCACACCCGATCCAAGAGCCCAGGAAAATGAGGGTAGGCCCCCAATCTGCGTCATCCCCGTCAAAACACTGTCCCGGTGCCGAGACCGGGAGGCAGTGCGACGCAGGGTGCCGGAGCGGAACGCTCTCGCCGCGGAATCGCTGGCTCCGGTTCTCATTTGCCCCAACCACCCAGATGCATTCGGTCTAGGTACAGTTATGTCTGTGCCTTGCATAGTCCTCCGCGGCAGTCCCGCTGGCATTGCCATGGCGCGGCCGAACGGCGAACTCCGAGGTATCGTCGGTGTTCTGCCGGGGCTGTCTGGCGTCGGAGAATGCCTTTACCTAGACTTCTAGGCCGACCTCGTCGCGAAGATCAGAAGCGACTATCTCCAGACCCGTTAGGAACGCGATGTTAGACTCAGTTGTACCCGACATGTATATGGCGGCGCTCTTGAGACTCCAGGAGATCACCGAGGAGCAGTTCGGTGATCTCGTTGGAGCGACTGAGTCGATCGGCAAACCCTCGGGCATCGGGACCTATGTGGACGTGGCCGAGTCCGCTGGGATCGAAAGGGACACGGCAGCGCTGATTGTCGAAGCGCTCTTATCGATGTTGGCGTTCCAAGGGCGCGAGGGCTTGGACCTCGAAGAGATGATCGACGGCATTTCGTCGTCTGAGACCCTGGGCTTGTCAGGTTCCGAATCGGAGCGCTTGGCCGAACGGATCAAGCAGTTGATCGGGCACCGCATGGTTGTTGCCCTCCACAAGAGCTTCGACATTTCGCTCTCTCATGAGCGTCTTTTCTTGGACTCCCAGATCACGAGTGACATAAGGCCTGTATTCGGCGATGAGATCCAGGACGGGATGGCTGCCGCTGTCTTGACTCATTCACTGAGAATCGACTTCGTCCAGGCGGGGAGGAATGACAGCGTCTACGTGACGCTTAATCCAAGCGACTTGAGCGCGCTGCGTCAAGTGGTAGAGCGGGCTACAGACAAAGCAGACTCCATTGCAACTACTCTGGAGGCTGCCGGGATCGCTAATTTGACTTGGAGCGAATGATGGTTTCGTCGGTAGATTCCCTTACTCGGATCAACAAAGGTGTTTGGGGCTCGCCCAAGCACAGCAATGCTGGCGAATTCGACTCTCCGGACGGCTCGCCCGAAACCGCGGATGCTGCGTTTGCGGGCCGCCTTCGGACTTTGTTGGACCCGGAGATCTCCAAGGTTGTCGGACGCTATTTGGTGTTCGTCGACGCTGATCGATGGTCTGCTCTCCTATTCTCTAGTCCGTACGAGCGCCACGTTTCTGGGCCGCACAATCCTGAAGTCGAGAAACAGCAAGATGTCGATGTGAACGCCGATCTGATCGGCGAGCCGACGGTAGAGCATGTTGCGCGAGACTGGTTCGAGACCCGCTTGCATTGGCCGAGTTCGCCACTCGCGATCGTTAGGGATGCTGTCGCTGAAGGAGCGTCAGAGTGGTTGGTGAACTGCCCTGATTGGATCGGGGTTCAGACCGAATCCGGCCAATCTCCTGACTCGCAAGTGGGACTAGGTAAAACGGTTGATATCGCCAACATCCGAAGACCCATTGAATTGAGCGCCTCGGGTCGTTCCCGTCTTCGGTCAACTACACTCGTGTCGCGATTGCTGAGTCAGAGGACAGTAGCTGAGCCGCCCAGGGTCAGAAAGGGCTTCGGCGTAGGGAGTCACGAAGCCCCGGCTACCCGCGCAGGAATCGCCGAGTGGCTGGCGGATGCAGGGGCCGCCTCAGAGCAGGGTCTAGATGTTCGTGGTCTGTTGGATTACATCCGCCTCCAGATGGATCTTGCGCAGACGCGGGGTGAGTCGCCCCAAGATGCCTTTGGGAGGGTTTGCCTTGAATTTGAGGCTCAATCTCGACACAGGGCCGAAGCGATGGAGGCAATTCTACGGGGGGAAATGTTCTCTGAGGAAGAAGCCGAAACTGCATTGGGGGCGGGCACACAGGCCGAATTCGAGGAGCATCGCCACCGGTCACAGTTGATCGGCTTGCCATCACAAGACGGCTACCGTTATCCGAAGTTCCAGTTCGATCTCCAGCAAGGTGACATCTACGAGGTCGTAGGCGAAGTAAACGAACTGCTCGGAGCGAGCCGGGACCCGTGGGGGGCCGCGTCGTGGTGGCTCTACCCCAACGAATTCGTTGGCGATTGTCCGGCAAACCTGCTTGCCGATGCTCATTCGGAGGTGCCACCCGACGGCGCTTGGACCGAAAACACCGAAGATGCCGACATCATCCTGCACCGCAACTTGATCGCAGCGGCAAAGGCCGTCACTGATCCCGTCGGCTAGAAGCGATGAGCGGCTGAGGTCCAAGTCACAAACGTCGGATATTGCCACCAAAGCCCGAGATTGAAAGCCTGGAATGTCGCCGAGTCATCCTCCGTCTGGCTATTTCCAGCCGAACATCATGCAGCTCCCGGCTGGATCCAAGTTGATTCGCATTCATAGCTCTCAATATGAAGCCACGGCTTTCCGCACTCTGAACCAGCCCAGTTCAGAGATCACTGTCGGCGGTCGCTTCGACCCTTCCGACGAGGACAATTTCGACTTCTTGTATGCGGCCAGCGATGACGAGACAGCGGCCGCCGAAGTCCTGATGCGAGATCTCCATGTCCTCCCGTCCACTCGCCAGTTCATTCCGCTGAACACCCTCAACGACAAATTCATCAGCTGCTTCGAAACAATAGTGGACCTTCCGCTCGTGACATTGCGCACAGACGCAGACTTGAAAGCGGTCGGCCAAGACAGATGGCTAACGACCTCCCCAGCAAGTGACTATCCGCGCACTCGACTGTGGGCGTCAGCAATTCGGAAACGGACACCGCAAGCGGCCGGGCTGACATGGCGCTCCAGGCGAAATCCCCCCGGCGATTGCTATGTGTTTTTTTCGGACCGGTGCCAATCCGGTGGCTTTGTCACCGTTTCGAATCCCGCTTCGGGCCTCGAAAGCAATACCCCCCTGGGCCACGGCATTGGAAGGTTTCACATTGCCAAGATTCTTGACACCCTCCATGTCTCTCTCAAGTGACAATCCCGATGATGCGTGAAGTCGGTCCGCAAGAATGCGGCAGGGCCGCAGCCCACCAGAGTCGCGCTCAAGACCCAGGGAATCGTGGGCGCGATACTTCGATATTCTGAACGGCCGCGAGAAATCGTGGTGCGGAGTGTCGTGCCTCCGACCTGTTTCGTGAAAATGTCATGCTTGGCCCCGCTGCGACAGACCCAGCCATCAATCTCTACGAATTCGCGATGTTCGTTTATGTCGATCGCCAGTCACCGCCCGAAGAGCAAGTCAGGGAGTGATGAATCCCTGTCTGCTTGCTCCAATTCGTGGACCATCCGCCTGTTGATGGAGTGTGGTTCCCGCTCGGATAGGAAGTCGTGCCAGTCGTTGAGATAGTCGCGCACTTGGAACAGCAAGTCCTCTTGGACTTCTTCCATATCCTCCCCTGCTGCGACGAGACCGAGTTCATCTAGAGAGACCACGAACACGCCGTCGTTTAGTTCGATGGTCGCGAGGCCGGGCGCTTCGGTGCTATAGCGAGGAAAGACCTCCCGCAAGAGTTCCAGATCGGAAATGTTGCGATCAAAGTGCTCTAGAGCGAGTCGGAAGTTGCCGGTCGACAGCACATCCGAAATCGAAACACGGGAATCGCGGTCATCGGCGACTTGCAGACGTGTCTTCATCCAGAGCGCCGGATCGCCTCCACGGCGCTGAATCAGGTCGGCAAACGCTGCGAGCTTGCAGAGCGTGCCGAAACGACGGGTGTCCGGTGATGCCTGTCCATTCCGCCACTTGGTCACAGCCTGACGACTGATCCCAGCCACCTTTGCGATCTCGTTCCACTCAATACCGAAGCGTGAGTTCAAGCATTCAAGAAGATCTACCAGCGTGCGCCGACGATATTCTTGCGTCAGATGGCCCAATTGGGCGTGGGCTTCAAGGGACGTTTTGACTCCTGATCGCTCAGCAACGGATGGGTCACCCTACCGTACGTCAAGAGGGTGACATTGGTGTAGTTCTGTTTGTTTTTTGTATTTTCTGCGGCGTAGGCGTTCCTGGTGAACTGAGCGGTTAGGCGTGTCCGCGGTTGTGAAGGGATGCGGCGATGGGTACTGAGATTGCGCTGACGATCACCAACAGAAGCATTGAAGCCCGAAGGC
>JAKZTU010000068.1:0-27397 GCA_047516945.1 Acidimicrobiales bacterium | reverse complement strand
CCAAAAGGCCTCGTCAGCGTATATGTTGCCGATCCCCGCCACCGGCCGTTGCGACAACAGCAGTGTCTTGACATACCGGTCGGAGCGTTTAACGAAAGCGGCCAGCGAGCGGCCAGTGAATGCCGGGTCCCAAGGCTCAGGCCCCAAAGCAGCGAGCGTGGGGATGGCACCGTGATCGCCGCGCTCCACATGGTGGATGCGCCCGAAACGGCGAATGTCGTGGAAGGTGAGCCGTCCACCGGTATCGAGATCCCACCAAGCCCGAAGATGAGGATGTTCAAGTGCTTCTGGACCCGGCTCTCTGACCGCTAGACGCCCGGTCATCCCCAGATGCACGATCAACTCCTCCTCCCCGGAAAGGTCGAAGAGCAGGTATTTTCCGCGGCGGCGAACTGCGATGATCTGCGCCCCGATGACACCCGTGGCAGGCGTGAACTTCTCAGACCAATGCGACCCTGCGTCGACTATCTCCGCCCCCACCACACGCGGTTCAAGCTGACGGCGGATCGTCTCCACCTCAGGAAGTTCAGGCACGTCGGCACTCTATTGCCCCAAGGTCCGGGGGCCTCCGCGGGCGTGTCAGTAGCGGCAGCTAGGCTGACGAACGTTCGTTCGTAAACCCCGAGAGTATTACCATGCCCCGCCAACTCGAATTCGACCCTAGCTACGCCCGCGAAGTTGTCGATGTGCCCGTTGCCGACGAGCTGAGCGAGTCGTTCCTCGCCTACTCACTCAGCGTCATCACTTCACGGGCCATCCCCGACGTGCGGGATGGCCTCAAACCGGTGCAACGCCGGATCCTCTGGTCGATGCTGCAAATGGGGATCCGTCCAGGCACACCGTTCCGTAAATCGGCTCGCATCGTCGGCGACACCATGGGCCGTTACCACCCCCACGGCGACTCGGCCATCTACGACACCTTGGTACGTATGGGACAGGACTTCTCCCGGATGCTCCCGTTCATAGACCCGCAAGGAAACTTCGGTTCGCTCGACGATCCACCCGCCGCTTCGCGCTACACCGAATGCCGCCTCGCTGAAGCAGCCATGGACATGGTCCGCGAGCTCGATGAAGACACTGTCGACTTCCGCTCCACCTACGACGGCGAAGGCGAGGAGCCGACCGTTCTGCCCGCGGCGGTGCCCAACATCATCGTCAACGGCACCAGCGGGATCGCCGTGGGAATGGCCACCAACATGGCCCCGCACAACCTGCGTGAAGTGGCCGAGTTGGTCAAGCTGGTGATGACAAAACGGCGCCCCAAGCCAACCATCGACGAGATGATGAAGGTGCTTCCCGGGCCCGACTTCCCGTCGGGCGGCACCGTGGTCAATGACGGCCTGCGTGAGGCATATCAAACCGGGCGTGGATCGTTCCGTATCCGAGCAAAGGCCGAACCCGAGCAGATCACGCGCTCCCGTCAAGCTCTGGTCGTCACCGAGTTGCCATATCTGGTGGGGCCCGAGCGGGTGATCAGCAAAGTCCAGGAATTGGTCAACAACGGCAGACTCGCCGGCATCGCGGGCATCTCCGATCTGAGCGACATGAAAGGGCTGCGTATTCAGATCGACCTGAAACCCGGAGTCAAGCCGCGGTTCGCGCTCCAGGACCTGTACCGGCTGACACCGCTGGAGGAGACGTTCGGTATCAACAATGTGGTGTTAGTCGACGGGGTACCGACCACGCTCGGCATCTACGACTTGTGTCACCACTACATTGAGCATCGCCTCGAAGTAATCGTCCGCCGCACCGAGTACCGCCTCGCCAAGGCACAGGATCGCCTGCATATTCTTGAAGGCCTGCTGGTTGCCCTTGACGCGATAGATGAGGTTGTTGCCATCATCCGAGGTTCCCAAGATGCCCCTGAAGCCCGGGTAAGGCTGATCGAACGGTTCCTGCTGACAGACATCCAGGCAGCCCACATCCTCGACATGGCACTGCGCCGACTCACCGCCCTAGCCAAACTCGAACTTGAAGAAGAAGCCACCAATCTGCGGATCAACATTGCGGAGTACCACAAGCTGCTCGACTCTGAGCCCAGGCGCCGTACTTTGGTGCTCAAGGAACTTGACGAACTCGTTGACCAACACGGCGTGCCCCGACGAGCTCAAATCGTTGCCGCTACCGAGATTGTGGTGCATGAACAACCCACCCCCGACGACACGCAAACTGTTGGTGTCGATGAGCCATGCGTGGTAACCCTGTCCACCTCCGGCAACATTGGACGCGCCCCGACCAACGGTGCGAGAAGGGCAACGGTGGGTCGCCACGATCTGATTGCCGCACGTGCTATGACCACCACGGGCGCTGAGATCATGGCGGTCACGTCGGAGGGTCGGGCCGTAGCGGTGCGGGTGCAGGAAGTTCCCGATGCTTCCGGCCGTGCCCGCGGAGTAGCGGCCGCTGTGCTGCTCGGGCTCAACAAAGGCGAGACGGTATTGACGCTGCTCACAGACGGCGAGGAACGGCTAGTGCTGGTGACCACCAATGGTGTCGCCAAGAGATTGACGCTCGGTGAGGTGATGAGCACCCGGTCGTCGGCGACTGTCATCTCGTTGAAAGGCGACGATCGGGTGGTCGCGGCATTTCGGGCTCCTCTTGGCGTTGACATTGCTTTTGTTGCGTCTGACGGCCAGGTGCTTCGCACCCCTGTCGACGCGATCAACGACAAGGGGCGGGGCGCGGCCGGTGTGGTCGGTATGAGATTGCTCGGTGATGCCGAGGTCGTGGGTGCGGATGTGCTGCTCGGCGACGCTGTGGTGCTGACGGTCACCAGCGCCGGGGGTGTCAAGGCAACGCCGTATGGTGACCTGCTTTCCAAAGGCCGCGGCGGTCAGGGTGTACGCATCGCCAGGTTGGCTAGCGGTGAGACAGTTACGGGCACTTGGTTTGGCCCTGCGGCAATGACTGATGTCTATGCGCTAATGGCTGACTACGACGACCCCCGAAAACTTGACCCCAACCCCGTCGCACTCAATATCGAAGCAAGTGCGCGTGATCTGGTCCCGAGCCGAACTGAGCGCCAAATCATGGTGGTCGGGGACGCTCGCTGGTAAACCCCGTGACGTGCGTCGGTCAGGTGAACTGATCGAGTGCGTCGATGATTCTTTGTTGCTGGTCGGAGTTGAAGCCGTTGAAACTTCGGGAGCCTTCGGTCAGGTCGGCGTTGAGCAGAATCATTGAGCTGTTCGTCAAGATTTCGTATTGCCGCCAAGTTGTGGGCGATGGATCCCACACCATGGTCGGTGTGGTGACTCCGAAGTCGGTGACGAAGCTGAGGGCCAAATCGAAGTCGTCATGGGCGCCCATGCCGATGACTTGGATTTCGTTGATGTGCTCTCGAGCGAACTGCTCGACATGCGGCGCCTCGCGCCGACAAGTCGGTCAATGAGGCGCCCAGAACCACAACAGCACCGGTCGGTCACCGTCGACGGCGTTGGCCAGAGAGGTTATAGATCCGTCGGCGACGCTCAGGACTTGAATGCGCCGCCTGTCGCTGTTGGGTTGCAACAACGGGGCGTTGGCTGCGGCCGCTTCGAGGATCTCTTCTCGGGTGAGGGTTTTGGCGGTCGTGGTGGTTGGTGCCGCTGTGGTTGTTGGTCCGGCTGTGGTTGTTGATTCTTCGGTGGTTGTTGATTCTTCGGTGATTGTCGATTCTTCGGTGATTGTCGATTCTTCGGTGGTTGTTGGTCCGGCTGTGGTGGTTGATTCTTCGGTGGTGGTTGGGTCCTCGACGGTTGTGGGTTCTTTGGTGGTTGTCGTGGATGTTGTGGTTGCAGGACCTTCGGTTGTGTCGGATTCTCCCTCCGGTGTTGTGGCTTCGGTCGGAGCGGGGTCAGGTACAGGTGTCCCTACCGTGACGTCGCCATCGGCGGTCGCCGCTGTTGTCGTGGTTTCGGCAGGTGCCGGTTCAACTGTGCCTTTTTCTGTGGTCGAAGGCGCGTCCGAAGGATTTGTGGGCTCCGGCTCGAGAGGTGGGAGTGTGGTTGTCGCGAAAACGGCATCCCCCGACACCTCTAGTGTCGAAGAATCATCGTCGCCGCCGCAAGCCGCGGCCAAGCTGGCGCAGGCGAGAGTGATCGCTAGTGTGAACGTAGGTAGTCGCTGGGGCCGCAAGACCTTGATCTTACCCAAATCCGCTTCATTGTCACCCGTGCCTAGTACGGTGTTGCGAACACTCGTTCGTTAACCATTCACCCTCGATTCGTTGGATTCTGACTTGGCCGCAACCACCTCAACCGCTTACGACGCTGATGCGATCGAGACCCTTGAGGGTTTGGAAGCCGTGCGCAAACGGCCGGGCATGTACATCGGCGGTACCGGCAGCGCAGGACTCATTCACCTGGTCTGGGAACTGATCGACAATGCCGTCGATGAGGCCGCAGCGGGATTCGCGACCAAGGTGGATGTCACTCTGCACCGCGACAGATCGGTGGAGGTCAGCGACGACGGCCGCGGCATTCCCATCGACCGTCATACCAAACGCAAGGTTTCGGCGGTCGAAGTGGTGTTCACGGAGTTGCATGCGGGGGGCAAGTTCGGCGGCGGCGCGTATTCGGCGTCGGGTGGTTTGCACGGAGTTGGAGCGTCGGTTGTCAACGCCCTGGCTACCAAGCTGGTTGTCGAGGTCGATCGCGATGGCGGCACCCATGTGCTCGGGTTCAGGAACCGTGTGGCGGGCCAATTCAACGGTTCAAACGACTTCAAGGCTGGTCATCAACTCCAAAAGACCAAACGCATCTCCAAGAACCGAACTGGCACGCGAGTGCGCTTCTGGCCCGATTTCGAGATTTTCAAACCCGATGCCAGCGTCGACTTCGACGAGGTCTGCGATCGTGTGACTCAGGCGTGCTTCCTGGTACCGGGTATGCGGGTTTCGGTTACCGACAAACGAGCGGGCGGTGCTGCCGAACCGTTCGTGTTCGCTAGTAAGGGAGGTCTCGCTGACCTTGTCGATCACCTTGCGGACGCCCCTGGTGTCTGTGGCGTCATTACCGGCAACGGCATCGACACATTCGTCGAGAAGGTGCCGGTCAACAAGAAGATGACCGATGTTGAGCGGGAATGCACTGTCGATATAGCGCTGCGTTGGGTTGACGGCTACGACACGAAGGTGGTGTCGTTCGTTAATACCATCCCCACCCCTCAGGGTGGAACCCATTTGGCGGGATTCGACAAAGCCCTGACACGGGTAATCAACAACGTGGTGCTCAAGGACCACCACAAACTCGCAAGACTCGCAAAACAAAACAAGCACAAAGCTGTCAAAGACGATGTACAGGAGGGCTTGGTAGCAGCGTTGAAAGTGACCTTCGCAGAACCACAATTCCGCGGGCAGACGAAACAGGAATTGGGCACTCCCGCAATCGACGGAATTGTGAGCCGGGTGGTGTACGAACAACTCAAGGAGTGGTTCGAGCCCGGTGGAGGACCCCGCACCCATGTCAAAGCGATTGCCGACAAGCTGTCGAACGCAGTTCAAAGTCGGGTCGCTTCCAAGACCCTGCTGGAGAACCAGCGCAAGGCGGCGAGTCTCGGTTCAACCGGGATGCCTCAAAAGCTCGCCGACTGCCGGATTCACGGAATGGATGCGGAACTGATTCTGGTGGAAGGGGACTCTGCGGCCGGCCCCGCCAAAAGGGGTCGCAACTCTGAAACGATGGCGATCCTGCCGCTACGGGGCAAGGTGGTCAATGCCCATAAAGCCAGCCCGAAGCAGGTGCTCGACAACGCCGAGGCGCGGGCTTTGTTCACTGCCATGGGTGCTGGAGCGGGCGAAAAGTTCAATATCGAAGACACCCGTTATGGCCGCATAGTGATCTTGTGCGACGCCGATGTTGACGGTAGTCATATTCGTTGCCTGCTGTTGACCCTGATCTACAAGTACATGCGGCCGATGCTGGAAGCGGGCCGGGTATTTGCGGCCCAACCCCCCTTGTTCACCACCAAAATCGGAGATGAGACATATCGGGTCTACTCCGAAGAAGAAAAAGAGGCGGTGACTGATGAGCTGTGCAAAGGCAACCGTCGCCGCGAGAATGTCAAGTGGCAGCGCTTCAAGGGACTCGGCGAAATGAACGTCGGGGAATTGCGTCACTGCGCACTTGATCCGAATACTCGCACTCTGCGTCGGCTCACCATGGACGATGGCGCCCAGACAAAGGAAGCCCTTGAGATGTTCGAGGTGCTGATGGGTACAGACGTGTCGAGCCGACGCGAATTCCTAGTGCGAAACAGCGCCCTAGTAGACAGCACAACCCTCGATATCTAGATGTATCGCTGGTCCTCGAGTGGTTCAGTCGCAGATCTTCGACGGGTTTCACCTTGCAGTGTCACACCCATGGTGTAGAACTACATAAGTGAAACTCGACTCCGACTCCGCCGGCTCTACCGAAGTGGGAGTTTCGGCATCTCCGGTCAGCGACGGGTCCACGCCTCCACTAATCCCTGTGCCTCCGCCTCGCCTCTCACCGTCCGGGGCCGGCACCTTCACGCAATGCCCCCGCCGCTGGAAATTCCGGTACATCGATCGTCTTGCCGACCCTCCGAGCGCAGATGCACTGGCCGGGAGCTTCGCTCACCGGGTTCTCGAATTGTTGTTGCAACACCAACCCACCCAGCGCACAATCGAAGAGGCTCGCCTGATCGCTCGCACCGAGTGGCCTGAGACTGAGGCGTTGAGCGACTATCAGGCCCTAGGGCACAACGAGGAGCAGTCTCGCCACTTTCGCTGGAAGGCATGGACAGCAATCGAGGGCCTTTGGCATCTCGAAGACCCCACCAAAGTAGAAGTACGAGCCACCGAACAAGACGTGGAAGCCGAACTGGCCGGAGTGCCCTTTCGGGGAATCGTTGATCGGATCGACGAAGAAGGCGATGGAATGATCGTCACCGACTACAAGTCGGGGAAGGCGCCATCGCAGCGTTTCCGTCGGTCGCGGCTCGACCAGGTGTTGCTGTATGCCGCGGCGGTGGAGGCATCCACAGGTGAGATGCCGGTGCGAGCACGCCTGCTGTATCTCGGACAGCGCACTATCGGCATGGACGTGAACCGTAAAGAGATTGAGACCGTCACCCAAAAACTTGCTGGTACCTGGGCAGAGATCCACACGGCTTGTGCCGACGATGAGTTCGAGCCACGGACTGGCCCGCTGTGCGGATGGTGTCCCTACGTGTCGATGTGTCCGCAAGGCACCGCCGAAGTCGCCAAAAGAGCCAAAAACAAGGCCGATCGAGAAGCGGAGTTGCTAGCCATCGCTAGCTGAGTTGCGCCCACCAACACAAGACGGTTTGTTTTTGCCAGTGTTTGCTGCGCGGTTATTTTGGATTGTCGTTTCGAAACCAGCGCTTCCATAAATAACGCAGCACCAACGCGCCGATTAGCGTGCCAACGGCACTGACAAGAGCGCTGTTGATCAACAACTTGTCTGGGGGCGGGTTGGCAGGCCCCGGAGTAACCGTGGGAGCTGGAGGCGGATCCTCCCCGACGAGCGGGACCTCTTCGTTGCCCACATCGGCAGCCGATGTTGGAGTGTCCGCAACCACACTTTGACCACTGGCTGCGGTGGTGTCCGTGAGCAGCAGAGCGTCGACCGGGGCGGGACCCTCTGGCGCTGGTTTTGGACGCTGACGTTTAGCTTGTGGGTCATACACCATTGGACACCTCGGTGTTGACGATGAGATCAAAAAGAGTGTCGAATTCGGCGGCGGCTTCGGGAGCACCGGGCCGGGCCCCGAGTGCGTGGATCGGTAAAGAGTTGGCAGCCGCTTCGGTGACCGCGGCACGAAGCCGTATAGCTGGGAGCACCATGCTGCCATGGTCGGTTCGGAGCTGCTGGTCCCAATATCGGGCATCTCGAGTACGGCTCATGCGGTTGACGGCCACTCCCGCCACGGTGAGCGGCGCGGTGCGGCGGGCAGAGATTCGTTCCACCGTTCTCAGGATCTGGTTGACACCGTCTGAAGCCCAAGCGCCTGGTTCGGTGACGATCAAGGCTTGATCAGCGGCGAACAACCCATTGATAGTGAGCAGGCCCAGCGATGGGGGACAATCGATGATAACGATGTCGTGATCGACTCCTTCGAGCGCAACCGCAAGACGATTGTTGGCCCCGATGGGGTCGGTCATCAATTGTGGTTCACGGGCTGCGAGAGCTGGCGTAGCGGGGACCACTGACGGGGGACGCCCACCCTCCGACGGCCAAGAAGAGGTCGCCCGCAAACTCGCGATTGAACCGGGACGCTCTTCAGCCAGAGCGTGGTCGATGCTGAAAGGCGGATTCCAAACCCCCAGCCCGGTAGTGGCGTTTCCTTGGGGGTCGATATCGATGACGAGGCAGTCGACTTGGCGAGCCCAAGCAGAGGCTGCCAAACCCAAGGCCACCGTTGTCTTGCCGACTCCACCTTTTTGGTTGACCAGCGTGAGGACTTGCACACAGACAAGGTAGTCAACAGAAGCCCCCACGGCCACGGCGGAGCGGAGTTAGCGCGAGCGAGGGTGTTCGAATTGATCAGGCTGCGCGTCTGGCTCTGTTCGCGCCCCTGAGTATGTCGTCGAGAGCGTCAACCAAATCGGGACGGTTCTCGAACAGTTCGTCCACCATTGGTCCGCTCCAAGGCACACATAGTTCCGCCGGTTCTAGACCGGCTTTGGTCCACGATTCGGCAATACGGCGGATGGCGCCGTCTACTTGAGGATCGGCCGCGGTGACCGATGCGATTGCAAGTTCCTCAACGTTCCACTTGTCGTCTTGCACAAGTGGGGCCTTAACCAGTTTCAAGCGATAGCGCAGCGCTTCGGCAGCGATCATTGTGTGATTCACCGGTGGTGTCCTCCAACGGATCGAGCCTGTGGATCACCCACAGAGCGTATGGACAGATACGCCACAAACAATAAATCACGTTTCGTAAAATCTGGTGGATACTTGTTCCCCTTGGTTATCTTTTCCTTACATCTTGAACATGCAACAACCGGGGACACAGTCGCGAGGTCGCGCAGGCAAAGCGCTCAGGGCTCGAGGACTCAGATGGCCCAGTTGCTCCTCAATCAACTCGCGGGCCATTGCGATGAATTCGGGATCTGGAGCTGTCGCCGGCGTAGCCGCACGCTCGATATGGAGACCCAATTCGTCGGCTGTTGATGCTGCTTGGTGGTCCAGGTCCCACAGCACTTCGATATGGTCGGAGATAAAACCGACTGGGATCACGACCGCTCGTTGGTAACCCTGAGCGGCGAGCCAGCGGAGGTGATCGTTGATGTCGGGCTCAAGCCATGGCACTGAGGGAGACCCCGAGCGGCTCTGCCAAACGAGATGACAGGTGCTCTCGGGTGACACCGCGGTAGCCACTAGGTCCATGGTCGCCCGCAACTGGGCTTCATAGTCGCATGAGTCTGCCATCGCCACCGGTATGGAATGGGCAGTAAAAACCAGCGGGGAAGGATCATTTGATGCAAGGCGCCCAAGAGCATCCTGGGTTGACCGAATGAACGGCTCGACAAACCCCGGATGGTCGAAGTAGGGCCGTATCTTGTCGATTTGCAAAGCCTCAACACCCGCCGCTGACTTAGCGCGGTCTAGATCTTCGATGTACTGGCGACAGCTCGAATATGAACTGTAGGCAGATGTGACCAGAGCTACGGCATGGCGGACTCCGTCGCTAGCCATCTGCGCGATCGTGTCGTCAAGCAGCGGATGCCAGTTGCGGTTTCCCCAATAGACAGGAAGCGAATAGCCAGCCGAATCGAGTTCTGACTGCAGTGCTTCATGAATAGCTCGGCACTGTTCGTTGATGGGACTGACACCGCCAAAATGTGCATAGTGAGCAGCTACCTCGGCAAGGCGCTCTGGCGGGATACGACGACCAGCTGTGACTCGCTCAAGAAAGGGCACGACATCTTCAGGCCCCTCTGGACCGCCAAAGCTAACCAGCAGCACCGCGTCGATATCAGACACAACGCGAGGCTACCTCTGGCGAAGCGCCGCTAGCGTCGGCGGATGGCTGCAATTCAGGTGGAAGGACTCGTTCGTTGCTTTGGTGATCTCCGGGCAGTGGACGGTATCGATCTTGAAGTCCCCAAAGGAGAGATCTACGGATTTCTTGGACCCAACGGTGCTGGAAAATCAACTTTGGTGCGGATGCTGTGCACTCTGCTTCTCCCCACCAGCGGTCGCGCCCGGGTAGCTGGCTTTGATGTGGTCTCCCAAGCCGCTCAGTTGCGGTTTTCGATCGGTGTGGCCCTGCAAGAAGCGGCCCTCGACGACCGCATGACCGGTCTTGAGATCCTCCAAACTCAGGGCCGCCTATTCGGGTTGCGCTCCAGCGAAATCACCCAGCGAATTGACGAACTCGCGCCGATCCTCGACATGGGAGCCCTGCCTGCGCTTGTTTCGACATACTCCGGAGGAATGAAACGGCGCCTTGACCTGGCGGCATCATTGATGCACAGCCCGTCGGTGCTTTTTCTCGACGAGCCGACAACAGGCCTAGACCCGCAAGGGCGGTTGCGTGTCTGGGAAGAGGTTCGGCGACTCAATCGTGAACATGGCATGACCGTGTTTTTGACCACGCAATACCTTGAAGAGGCTGATGAGTTGTCGAACCGCATCGGGATAATCGACCACGGCAAGATCGTCGCACAGGGATCGCCCACAGAACTGAAGCGCACCGTCGGAACCGATGTTGTCATTGCCCGCCTTGAAGAGGGCCACGAAGCAGCGGCAGCAGCGCTTGTAGGCGTCGACGGCCTTGATTCCGTTGAACACCACGGCGACGAACTGATCATCAACACCAGCGACGGCAACCGAGCACTCAGCCCCGTCGCCTTGGCCTTTGACCGAGCTGGCGTGTCGGTAACCGAACTAGCGCTTCGAACACCAACCCTCGACGACGTTTTCTTGGAGGTCACAGGTCATCGCATGGAAGGAGTCGATTCATGACCACGACAATCACACCGCATCATCACATACAGGCGCGACCAACCGGGTTCTTCCGAGATGTCGGCAGCATCGCCATTCGGTCGGTGCGACAGTTACCCCGTGATCTTGAAGCGGTAGTTCCAGCGCTTCTCATCCCGCTGTTCTTCCTGGTTATAAACGTTGGTTCCTTGCAAGATGTTGCCAACTTCACCTCGATCGAGATCGACTACAAAGCCTTCCAGTTGCCCGTCGCCATCATCTTCGCGGTCACAGGAGTGTCGCGTGCGCCGGCACTGGTGCTCGACATCCAGAACGGGTACTTCGACCGTCTGATGCTCACCCCAGTGTCACGCAGGGCGCTGTTGATCGGTCATATCGTCGCCGACTTCGTGTTGGTCGTGATGCTCATAATCCCGGTGCTGGTCTTCGGATTCATTATTGGCGTGCGGTTCCCGACAGGGCCGTTGGGAGTCCTCACGTTCATCGTTATGGGTGCCCTCTGGGGGGTTGCCTACACCGGCTTGCCTTACGCAATCGCCTTGCGTACGGGTAACCCTGGAGCTGTCAACTCCTCATTCCTGTTGTTCTTTCCTTTTGCCTTCATTACTTCTTCATTCGTCCCGATTGACGCGATGACTGGCTGGCTCGGTGAGGCAGCCAGGTACAACCCGGTGACATATTTGCTAGAGGGACTGCGATCTCTCTTTCTTCGGTGGGATGGAGGATCCCTGCTCAAGGCATTGTTGGCAATAGCCGGAGTTGCGCTCATAAGCCAGACGTTGGCATTTGGCGCACTGAAGCATCGAGTCGCCCGCGGCTGACCCATAACCAGCGCGTAGCCTTCGCTTGTGATCCTTGTTGACGTTGACCGTGTCAGCATGAGCCGACCTGATCGGCTTCTGTTCGACGATGTCTCCGTCACGGTTTCGACGGGAGATCGACTCGGTGTGGTCGGAATCAACGGAACCGGCAAGACAACTCTGCTCTCTGTAATTGCAGGTCAGCGGATCCCCGAAAGTGGAGAAGTTCGTCGCAAGAAAGGCGTGTCGGTAGCGACCCTGGAGCAGATAACCGAACTTCAGTCGGGGTCGGTTCGCGAAGCAGTAGGCGGGGGCTGGCGGGGAGAGGCGGCTCTGCAACGGCTCGGTATGGGCGACAAGATCGACCGCGGTATCGAAACGCTGTCCGGCGGGGAACAAAAGCGGGTGGCACTGGCGCAAACGGTCGTCGCCGAAGCAGACCTGCTGGTGCTCGACGAACCGACCAACCACCTAGACGTGGACGCCATCGAATGGCTGGAGTCTGAACTTGCCGCCTTCAAGGGCGGTCTGGTGATAGTCACCCACGATCGCAAGGTTCTCGACGCCGTCGCAACCAGAATCCTCGAACTTGATCGGGGTTCGGCGTACCTTCACGACGGCGGTTACGCAGGTTACTTGGAGAGAAAGGCGACCCGCGAAGCACTGGCCAAGGCACACGAATCGACGAGACGCAACTTGGCGCGGCGCGAACTCGCATGGCTGCGCCGAGGGGCCAAGGCTCGAACACGTAAGAGCAAATCACGTGTCAACAAGGCCAATGAACTGATCGACGGCGGGGCTGCGGTGGCTAGTGCTCGTGAAGTCGACCTCGACTTAGCGTCGTTGCATAACAGCACGCCGCGGCTCGGAGATCAGGTTGTAGAACTCCACGATGTGACTGTCGGCTTCGACGGCGAACCCCCACTGATCAGCGGCCTCGACCTGTTGTTGGATCGCACCGAACGGCTCGGGATTGTGGGAGCAAACGGATCAGGCAAATCGACGCTCCTTGATGTGATAGCGGGTCGCCGCGAGCCGCTGGGCGGTCGAGTCGTCCAGGGCCCGACCGCAGTCGTTGGTGTGCACGACCAGCAAGGGCGAAGTCTCGACCCGAACGTGACGGTACGCCAGTTCATTGCTGGTGACGGAGCCCAACCCGACTGGTGGGATCTCGCCCTACTGGAACGTTTTTGGTTCGATAACGACACCCAGAGGTCTCCTATCAACATGCTGTCGGGCGGGGAGCGCCGTCGGCTCCAGCTAGTGGTCACCCTGGCTGACAAACCCAACGTTTTGCTACTCGACGAGCCCACCAACGACCTTGACCTCGACACGCTGAGAGTTCTTGAAGACTTTCTTGAACATTGGCCTGGAGCGCTCATCGTGGTCAGTCATGATCGGGCCCTGCTGAACCGAACGGTGGACGACGTGCTGGTGATCGACGACCGTCGAGCCCGGCGCTGGCCGGGAGGCTACGAAGCCTGGCTCATCGACCGCCAACGACCAGCCAACAAAACCCCTGAAGGTGCAGCATCATCGGCCGGACGCTCGCCGTCTCAGAAGCGCCGAACCGCAGCCTCTCAGAGCGCAACCACTAGATCGAGCGCAACCATTCGTCATGACCTGAAGAAGGCCGAAAAGGAACTGGACCGCCTTGAAGCTCGAAGGCTCCACCTCGAAACGGTCTTGGCGGAGTCGGGAACTGATTATCACAAGCTCGCCGAGGCGGGAGCTGCGCTGGCCGATTGCGCGCAAGAGCACGCGCTAGTCGAAGATCTTTGGTTGAGGTTGTGCGACGAACTGGAATAGCGCTGAGGTGCTCAAGAGGCCGGTAGACTGAGCGTTATGACGAACGCGGAACTTGCTGTCGCTGAGACCAACCAAGGCGAAGTCTTGATCGTGACCGACGCCGCCCACTCCACCGTGCTCGATCTTCGATCCAACGAAGACGATGCGGAAACACTGGGGCTTCGCGTAGAAGTGACCGGTGCCAGCGGGGTGGACTACACCTACGATCTCTCCCTTGAACCGATTGCGGAAAAGGCCGACGACGACCACATCCACGAAAAAGAGGGGCTCACGATCATCGTTCCAGCGCTCAGCGTCTCGGCTCTGACGGGTGCCACGCTTGACCTTCCCACCAATGCGGGCCAAGGGGGATTGGTGATCCGCAACCCGAACCGTCCGAACCCGCTTGGTGATCTGGGTCAACTCGAACTGACCGGCGACTCAGCCAACAAGGTCCGAACCCTCTTGGCAGAGCGCATCAATCCCGCGCTCGCCTCGCACGGTGGCTACGCCGAACTCGTCGGTGTTGAGGACGATCGGGCGTTTGTGACCATGGGAGGGGGCTGTCAGGGTTGCGCCTTGAGTGCTGCCACCCTGCGCGAGGGAATCTCCAAGGCAATCCTCGAAGCCATCCCCGAAATCACCGAAGTAGTCGACACCACCGACCACGACCAAGGCGAAAACCCCTACTACACGTAATGAGTTTAGGGGTGCAGGAGGGACTGGACTTCGGTGGCGATGCTCTTGGCATCGAGACCGAAGCGGGCGTGGATGTCGTCGGCGTTGGCGTGGGGGACGTACTCCACTGGGATCCCCAACACCCGGATACGGCAGTCAGTGTCGCGGTCGCCCAGAGTGTCACGAACCGCGGCGCCCGCACCTCCGATGCGCAACCCGTCCTCGACGGTGACAATCACATCGTGTTCAGCGATGTCGTCGATCATCTTCGAGTCGAGTGGGACCACCACTCGAGGGTCGTAAACGGTGGCTTCAATGCCGTTAGCGGCAAGTAAGTCGGCCGCGCCGATAACCGCGCTCAGCATCTGACCGAAGCCGAGCAACGCAACCTGCCCGTCGCCGGTACGGGTCTTTCGAGCGTTGAGGCCCACACCGACCTCATGATCTGCCACATGAACAGCCGGACTGCGCGACCAGCGGATCGCCACAGGACCGTCAGTGAGATCCATTGCGTCTTCCATCATCTGCTGGAGTTCCTGGTAGCTCGACGGAGCCAGCACGGTCATTCCAGGTACCTTCGTAAACAACACCATGTCCAACAGACCATGATGCGAGGCGCCGTCAGGGCCGGTAACACCTGCTCGGTCCACACAGAAAATCACGGGTTGGCCATGCAACCCAACATCAAGGTTAACCTGATCAAAAGCCCTGCTCAGGAAGGTCGAATAAACGGCGACAACTGGACGAAGACCACCCATTGCCATGCCAGTCGCAGCAGTGACAGCATGCTGCTCGGCAATGCCGACATCGAAACAACGCTCCGGGAAACGATCCCGGAAAGGCAACAAGCCGGTGGAATCGGGCATTGCGGCCGTAATCGCCACGAGTTCAGGATGCTGATCACCCAGCTTCACCAACGTTTCAGAAAATGCCGCAGTGTAAGACCCGTCCTTCACCGACCCGATGTCGTGCATGTTCTTGATGTTGTCGTTCTCGGCCGGAGCATAACCACGACCCTTGTGGGTCAACACATGAACTAGAACCGGACCGTCGAACTCGGCAGCGTTGTGCAGTGCCTCCTCAAGCGACTCGATGTCGTGGCCGTCGAACGGCCCGATGTAACGAATCCCAAGGTTCTCGAAGAAAGCTGGTGGTTCCCACATCTCGCGGATCGCTGCCTTCGACATCTTCACGCCACGCTTGATCTGCTCACCAACCCAAGGGATGCGCTCAGCTATCTCCTCAACTTTCGCCTGTCGACGCATGTAGATCGGGTTACTGCGAATCTTGACCAGGCTTTCGCTCAAACGAGAGACCGTAGGGGCATAGGAGCGGCCGTTGTCGTTCAACACGATCACCACATCGCGCCCGCTGTGACCCAGGTTGTTGAGTCCCTCAAAAGCCATGCCGCCAGTAAGGGCACCATCGCCGACAACAGCCACTACCCGCCGACGCTTGTCGTTGGCGTGAAACGCGGTAGCAAGGCCATGGGCATAGGACAACACCGTTGAGGCATGACTGTTCTCAATCCAATCATGTTCAGATTCCGCCCTGGACGGATAACCCGAAAGCCCGCCCTCTTGACGCAGATGACGGAACCCAGCGAGTCTTCCAGTCAGCATCTTGTGGACGTACGCCTGGTGCCCGGTGTCCCACAGAATCGCGTCGTGAGGGGAACGGAACACGCGATGCAAAGCAACAGTCAGTTCCACTGCGCCAAGGTTGGAACCCAGGTGACCGCTGTGTTCGTTTACCGCCGAGACGATCTCCTCGCGGATTTGCTCGCAAAGATCGTTGAGTTCAGCGAAGCTGCGGCCCTGCAGATCAATTGGGCCGTGGATGGCATCGAGGCGCATGAGTGTCCTGTCGCGGCGGTGGGGGTAAGGAATCTTAGCCATTTCAGATGGCACTTGTGGAACGACCTCGGCGACCTCCACCGGGCAAGAACTGTGAGAGTTCCGGGGCCAAGAGCAAGCCCAGAGCGACAGACACAAGCCCGCCGATGGCGTCGATCCAATAATGGTTGGCGGTGACCACGATAGAAAAAAGCGTCAACAGCGGGTAGCTGGCGATGACAGCTCGTGTTGTTCGCCGCTTCAGCACGGGATACAAGCCAATCGTGCACCACACCGCCCAAGCGACGTGCAAGCTCGGCATTGCCGCGTACTGGTTTGAGATTGCCTCCATCGTCGCGGACTCAAAAGACCAAAGGCCACCAGGATCAACCAGTGTGTCGACGTAGTTGTGGCCCGGCACACAAGCCCCGTACTGCGAAGCGCAGTTCGACAACAGGCGAGGTGGCATCAGCGGATACAACGCGAAGCCAATGAGCGCGGACGCGGTGGTGACGGCCAAAGTCGACCGCATGAAGATGTAGCGGGTGGGGAAGCGAAGAAATAGAAACACCATCACGAAGATGGTGACGATGAAATGGAACGACCCGTAAAAAACGTTCCAAAACACAATGAACCAATCCCAATCAAGGAATTGCTGTTGCGTCCACTCCTCGTGATAAAGCCCCATCGCCTTCTCGATGCCGATGATGTCAAGGGCGTTTTCGTAGGAGCGGAGCCGGACAGTGTCTCCGAGCGCCGAACCGAACTGGTTCCTGATAGCCGAATAGACGATGTAGAAAGCCAGCGTCATGCCTGCCTCAAGCCACCATTTCAACACCGGACCCGAAGAGGGGTCGCTTTCGACACTGGTGGCGTGCCCTGCTTCGACGCGCATTGGCGGTACCATAGCGACCTCTGGACCTTGGAGTTACTAAGTGCTTGACCATGAGTTGATCAACCGCACCCTCAGCACCGCGCTGAGCACTGGCGCGGAGTTTGCAGAAGTGTTCGTAGAAGACAAGAAGTCATCGTCGGCAATGCTCGACGACGGGCGGGTTGAGGAACTGACAAGCGGTCGGGATAGAGGTGCCGGCATTCGTGTGGTGGCGGGAGATACAACCGGCTTCGCGCACACTGCGGATCTCTCTGAACGCGGACTCGCCGGTGCTGCCGAGGTAGCAGCGGCCGCTGCTCGGGGCGGGGGAGGCGGAACGCGCACTGTCTCGGTCGGCAGCCACGGCATCGCGGCTAGCGCTTCCGCTCAGGTCCCACCCGAAGATGTAGCCAAGACCGCCAAAGTCGAACTGCTGGCGCGTGCTGACGCCGAGGCACGAGCGGTTGGGTCACAAATTTCGCAAGTCTCGGCTCGCTACGGGGACAGCCGTCGCCGGATTCTGGTAGCCAACAGCGACGGATTGCTCGCCGAAGACGACCAGATCCGCACCCTGTTTTCTGTTTCATGCGTGGCCACGGGAGACACTGGCCTGCAGACCGGACGCGAGTCTGTAGGGCGAACTATCGGCTTCGAACTCTTCGATGAGACTGATGTCACCGATTTGGCCCGGCGGGCAGCCAACCGTGCGATCACCAAACTGGGTGCGCGCCCAGCACCCGCGGGGACGATGCCTGTGGTGGTCGGACCCGGCGGCGGCGGAGTGTTGTTCCACGAGGCGTGCGGTCATGGACTGGAAGCCGACCTAGTAGCCAAATCGGCGAGCGTCTTCGCTGGTCGTGTCGGTGAAGAAGTGGCCACGCCTCTTGTCACCCTCATCGACGACGGCACCATGGCCGGCGAGTGGGGGCACTTTGCAATCGACGACGAAGGCCACCAAGCTGCACACAACGTATTGATTGATCGTGGAGTGCTCACCGACTACATGTGGGACCACTTGCGTGCCCGCAAGCAAGGGCGACCAAGCTCGGGCAACGGTAGACGCCAGAGCTACCAGCACCTGCCGATGGTGCGAATGACCAACACTTACATCAGCAACGGCGAAGACGACCCCGACGACATCATCTCTGGAACCGAATCAGGTGTGTACGTCGCACAACTCGGTGGCGGGCAGGTCAATACAGCCACCGGTGACTTCGTGTTTGGCATGACCGAGGCCTACCTGATCGAAAACGGTGAGATCACCGATCCGATACGGCAAGGAAACCTCATTGGCAACGGACCCGAAACCCTCCAGCTGATTGAGGCCGTTGGCAATGACTTCGCGATGGGCTCACCTGGCACCTGCGGCAAAGACGGCCAAGGCGTGCCGGTCGGTGACGGCACCCCGACACTGCGGGTAAAGGCTCTCACCATCGGCGGCACCGCGGCCTGAGGCGCAGTAATGGCTGAGACAAACGGGTCAACCAACACTGAGTTGTTAGATATTGCCACTCGGGTTGCGGGTTGGGCAGACAACGGTGAACAGGTAGAAGTCTTCGTCGCCGATGAACTCGAAACCGAGGTTCGGGCATACCAAGGCGCAGTCGAATCGTTCACATCGGCTCGCAGCCAGGGGATAGGCGTACGAGTCGTAGCTGACGGTCGGCAGGGATATGCCTACGCGGGCACACTGGACCGATCGGTGTTGTCAGAGACGCTGCAAGAAGCGCGTGACAACGCAGCCTTCGCCGAACCCGACGAATTCAATGGCGTGGCTCAGCCCGATGGTGTGGTGCCCGTGGAATTCGATCTGTTCGATTCGTCGCTAGACAACTTCTCAACAGACGACAAAGTCGCGCTCGCTGTTGAGCTCGAACGTGCCACCCTCGGAGCGGACCAGCGGATATCAGGGATCGAGTCTGCCGAATACGCCGACACTCGCTGCGAATCGGCAATCGCCACTTCTACCGGGATCACCAGTACGAGCCGTGAAACAGGTTGCTGTCTGGCGACCTACGCAATGGCCGAAGCCGACGGCGAAACACAGACAGGTTTTGGGTACTCGATCGGTAGGGGGCCAGCAGTCCTCAACGTGGAACACGCAGCTCGCGAAGCCGCGGAGAGAGCCACTCGGCTCTTGGGCGCGACCAAACCGCAGACAAGCAAACTCACTGTGGTGCTCGACCCGTGGGTAACCGCCCAACTACTCGGAATCATCGGTGGAACCCTAAGTGGCGATGCCGCGCAGCGAGGCCGCTCATTTTTTGCTGATCGAGTTGGTGAGAAAGTTGCGGTAAGCGACCTCTGTCTACTCGACGACGCCACCAACGTTGATGCTTTTACAGCTTCCGCGGTTGACGGCGAGGGTCTCGCCACGCGTCCGAATTCACTAATTGACTCTGGGGTGTTGCAAGGCTTCCTTCACAACTCCTACACGGCCCGGCGGGGCGCAACTTCATCTACCGGTTCAGCGGTACGCGCGGGTTTCAAAAGCGCGCCAGGCGTTGGTTCTCAGGCGTTGGCCCTGCGTCCTGGAACGCGTAACCAAAACGAACTCATCGCCAGTATCGACGACGGTCTTCTAGTGCAAGGCGTGGCAGGACTGCACTCCGGTGTCAATCCCGTTTCTGGAGATTTCTCCACTGGCGCGGAAGGGCTTCGAATCCGCAATGGCGCCCTGGCCGAACCAGTGCGAGAGATCACCATCGCCTCAACTCTTCAGCGGATACTGCTCGACATCACCGAAATAGGCAATGACCTACAGTGGCTGCCCATGAGCGCGGCCGGTGTTTCCCTTGTGGTCGCCGATGTGATGATGTCGGGTGCCTGAACTGGTGACTGATGTCAATTCTGCACGCCATTGTTCTCGGCATTGTGCAGGGGCTATCTGAATTTTTGCCGATCTCATCGAGTGCACATTTGGAGCTGACTCGCTGGCTGTTCGGCTGGGAGGAACTCAGTGGTGAACTCGAGACATCGTTTGACGTTGCCGTGCATCTGGGAACGCTCGTCGGTGCGGTCGCTTATCTCCGCGCTGACATCGCCAAGTACATCGTCGCCGGACTAGCCCCCCTGCGGCGTCAACCGCTCACCAACGATGGACGTGTTGGCTGGTTCCTGGTCATTTCTGCGGTGCCGGCGGGGTTGGTTGGGGTTTTGCTCGCCGATCAAATCAACAACCTTGACGGGATAGCCACGATTGCCGTCATGTTGATTGTGTTCGGGTTGTTTTTGCTGCTAGCCGATCGGATGCCGGAACGGCGCGGCCAAGACGAGTTCACCCTCCGTGACGCCCTGCTAATGGGCGTGGGCCAAGCTCTGGCCCTACAGCCTGGGGTTTCGCGTTCAGGGGCTTCCCTGACGGTTTCACGCTTGCTGGGGTTCCAAAGAGAAGCTGCGGCCAAGTTGGTTTTCTTGATGAGCCTTCCGATCATTGCTGGTGCCGGGTTGTTTGCCTTGGCAGACGCTGACATTCCGTCGTCATTTTGGCCACCGTTTCTGTGGGGCGCAGCAACCTCTGCGGTAACAGGTTGGGTGGCGGTGTGGGGAATGCTTCGCCTGGTCCGGAGCCACAGCTTCACTCCTTTCGTTTGGTACAGGGTGATCGTCGGTCTCGGTGTGCTCAGCATTCTCGCTACCAACTGGCGCTAGCTATCCGACAAGTACCGGCACTACACCTCCGATCGTCAACGATTGAATGACGGCTTGGATCTGCTGATCGGCGATGGCGACGGTAACGAAACCTTCGTGAACCTCGATCACGCTTGCGTCGTTGGCCAATCGGGTGCCATCGATGAGACCGTACAGATCGACTAAGTCGCCCGCCTCCAAGGGTGTCCCGTCGGTTGCGATAGTCAGCCCTCCCGCCGCGTCGCCGAGCTGAGCGGCTAGTTGCCCGGTGGCCGTCGTTAGTCGCCCGTCCCGGACGATCTCGCCGGTGGCCATCGAATCTCTCAGCGTCAACCCGTGAGGGTCGGTGAGTGTTGCATCGTGAGGTGTTCCCGCGGTAGGAAGCCGTGTCGGGGCGAGATCATCGGTGGTAAGGGTTGTGCCGGCTTCCAGGTCTCTGGTGGCGGTCCAGCCATCGATTCCGGTTTGCCACTGCGCTCGCGCTGTTGTGGCGTTGTTGTAGATCCCAACGAGCCAAAGTCCAACGCTCAACCCGATTACTGCCGTCAAGACGAGTCTCGGCCAGCGACTACGACGAATAGCCACCCGAGCACTTCCGATTGTGGCACGCAACGTTGCTATTGGCGGCCGGTCCAACTCAAACATGTTCGCCCCTTCGCGAGGCTCGGCAATGGTTGGGGGAAGCAGTGTCTGCAGAAAGTCTCTGCGGAAGTGTCAGGCCGCGCTTGAGGCGTTGCTCTTGGAGGTTTTTGAGCCGTTCACAGACGACCCGGAATCACTGGCCGAAGAGCTCGGCTCGCTCTTGGTAGTACTTGACTCGGTAGTACTTGACTCGCTGGACGACGAATTCGACTTGGACTTTTCCGATGCTCTGGCGCGGGCGTTTGAGCCGTGATCGTTTTTGTAGAAACCCTCTCCCTTGAAAGAGATTCCGACCTTCGAGAACACCTTCTTGACAGGTGCACCGCACTCTTGATCTTCGTTGTCATGGACCTGAGTGCAGACGGTTATGGCTTCGTCGCGAAACGACTGCCACAATTCAAACATCTCTCCGGTGCGCTGACACCGGTAGTCGTAGGTGGGCACGAAGAAAGAGGATACCTGTACCGACAGCACTCGCCACCGTACGATGGTCGGGTGATTGAAGTTGTCGCCCTTGTGGTCGGCGCCTACGTCGTTGGAATGTTCCCAACGGCGACGATCGTGGGACGGCGCATGGGAGTGGATCCAACACGTGAGGGCTCAGGTAATCCGGGTGCGTCCAACATCTATCGACTCGGAAGCCGCAAAGCCGGTGTGATCGTTGGGCTGATCGACATGTTGAAAGGTGCCGCTCCGGCAGCGCTGGCTCTCGCCGTGTCCGGCCGACCGGCGGCCCATGCCGTCTGGGTAGCTGCAGTTGCTGGCCATGTATGGCCGATCATCCGACGCTTTCGCGGCGGTAAAGGCGTGGCTACCGCGGGCGGTGCAGGTCTCATGATCAGCCCCATCATCGGTTTGCTGTGCACACTCACCTTCCTCGTTGTGGTGAAAGTGTTGAGGGTCGCCGCTCTGGGTTCGTTGTCCATTGCCTTTTCGTATCCGGTGCTGGCGACCATCGCGGGTCTGCCGACTTGGGAAATCCTGGTGTCGATTGGTGTCGCCGCCATCCTCGTCGTGCGTCACCAATCCAACATCCGCCGCCTCCTCTCGGAACGCTAGCCACCAACAAAGCGCTTGCGCGGTGGCAACTGGAGGCGGCTTGAGGCACGCTTTAGGTGTGATCTCGCTTGAAGAAGCTCGTTCGTACGTTCTAGACCGGGTCGACCGTCTGGGGGCAGTGTCGGTTTCGCTAGCCGAAGCAGGCGGGTTGGTCCTAGCGGAGCCCATTGTCGCCCAAGAGTTGGTCCCGCCGTTCGCTAACACCGCGATGGATGGATTCGCGGTGATTGCCGCCGACACGGCGGACGCTCCGGTCACACTTGAAGTAGCGGGCACGGTAGCGGCAGGCGCCCCGGCAGAGCGACCCCTGGGCAAGGGTCAGGCCATGCGCATCATGACTGGGGCTCCGATGCCCGAAGGCGCTGATGCGGTTGTGATGGTCGAGCGGACCTCCTATGACCCCGAAAACGCGGAGGTTGAGGTGGAGATCACGGTGGGTGAAGGAAACCATGTGCGTGAGGCGGGAGAGGACGTACGGCCCGGCGATGAGTTGTTCGGCGCGGGAACAGTGTTGGCTGCAGGCCACCTCGGCGTCTTGGCCAGCGTCGGTTTCGGTTCGGTGTGTGTTCACCGCAGGCCGGTGGTCGGAGTCGTTTCGACAGGCGACGAACTCGTAGACGACGGTCGGCCACTGAAGCTCGGAGAGATCAGAGACTCGAATCGGCGCACTCTGCTGACGATGTTGGCGGACTCTGGCATGGAACCCGTTGATCTCGGTATCGCCCGGGATAACGAGGCCGATATCGCCGAAGCATTCACCAACGGCGCGGCCCGCTGCGATGCGATTCTTTCGTCAGGTGGCGTGTCGATGGGGGCTTTCGACTACGTCAAAGTTGTACTTGACCGCATCGGTGATATGCGCTGGATGCAAATCGCCATCAAACCTGCGAAACCGTTTGCGTTTGGGCTGATCGGAGCGACGCCGGTGTTCGGGCTTCCGGGCAATCCAGTGTCCTCAATGGTCAGCTACGAACTCTTGGCGCGCCCAGCCCTGCGCAAGATGGCGGGACACACCCTTGTTGATCGTCCGGTCAGGCGAGCGATTACCGAGGATTCGTTGGGCCGCCACGATGATGGCAAAACCCATTTCGTACGAGTAACAGGCGGCCCTGACGAAACTGGGCGTTGGCACATCCGCAAGCTCGCCGGGCAAGGCTCGCATCAGCTCGCGGCCATGGCTCGCGCGAGCGCACTTGCGATCGTTCCCGACGGGACAGAGATCGCGGCTGGCGATGAGGTTGAGATCATCGGTTTAGGTACGGTGGTCACATGACCACACAGTTGATCGACGGATTCGGGCGCGTTCATCGAGACCTGCGCATCTCCGTCACCGATCGTTGCAACTTTCGTTGTACCTATTGCATGCCCCAAGAAGGGATGCAATGGCAGCGGCGTGAGGATCTGCTTTCGTTCGAAGAGATCGAACGCGTGGCCCAGATAATGGTTGAGCGTTTCGGTGTGAACGCCATCCGTTTGACCGGTGGTGAGCCCACAGTACGTGCCAAGTTGTCGGTTCTCGTTGCCAAGCTCACAGCTCTCAATGTTGATCTGGCAATGACAACCAACGGAGTCACGCTGCCATTGTTGGCCGACGAGTTGCGAGCGGCTGGTCTTGTAAGGATCAACATCTCCCTGGATTCATTGCGAGCAGATCGTTTCGAGCAACTCACCCGCCGCAATGATCTTCCGCGGGTGTTGGAAGGCATCGAAGCGGCTCTGGACGCAGGCTTCAGCCCCGTGAAGGTCAACGTCGTCGTCATGAAAGGCATCAACGACGACGAGATTGTCGACTTCGCCCACTTTGGTCGCGATCGAGGTCTGGTCGTGCGCTTCATCGAGTTCATGCCTCTCGACGCGGACGAAATCTGGACCAACGACCAAGTGATGACTCAGACCGAGATCCTCAATTGCCTCTCAGGCGAATTCGATCTGGTTCCGCTTGAGCGGACCTCGGCACCAGCCACACGCTGGCGTTACGCAGACGGCGGTGGCGAGATCGGGATTGTGGCCAGTGTCAGCCAGTCATTTTGTGAATCGTGTGACCGAGTTCGTATCACCGCGGATGGGCAGTTCCGCAACTGCTTGTTTGCCACTGAAGAAACCGATGTTCGGGCGCTATTGCGCAGTGGCGCGTCAGACGACGACATTGCTGGCGCCCTGCAACGGTCCGTGTCATCTAAGTGGGCTGGTCACAGCATCAATCAGGTGCACTTCATCCGCCCCCGCCGCTCGATGTCAGAAATTGGTGGTTGACTCCGGGTCTTAGCGGCCCGCACGCGAAGCGTGCATGAGCGGGAAGGATCGGCATCCAACGGCGGTGCCTGGCAATCTTCTAGACTTTTGCACTATGGCCGACCACGGGTTCACACACCTAGATCCCGCTGGCCGTGCTCGAATGGTTGATGTCACGCCCAAAGACCCGAGTCATCGCCGGGCGATTGCTCGAGGCCGTGTGTTGATGACGGCTGAAACCGCGCTGGCGGTAGCTCGAGGAGCAATAAAGAAGGGAGACGTATTGGCGGTCGCTCGCGTTGCCGGGATCCAGGCCGCAAAGCGTTGCTCCGACCTGATCCCCTTGTGCCATCCGCTGCTTGTTGGCGCGGTCACTGTCAACTTCGAGATTCTCGACGCGAGTATCGTGATTGAATCGCAGGTCGAAACGGTTGACCGAACCGGTGTGGAGATGGAGGCTCTCACAGCCTGTAGCGTTGCCGCGTTGACCGTATATGACATGTGCAAGTCGAAGGATCGCTCAATGGTGATCTCAGACATCGCGCTCTGGGAAAAAACTGGGGGCCGCTCCGGCCATTACCGCCGCGAAGATTCGGATTAGAAGCTGGAAAAAGAAAGCGTTGCCTTTACGTTTCGATTGTAGTATAACTGTAACTTAGCTCTAGGGTACCTGCCCTTTCGCAGCCGCGTTCACAAAGCCACAACCACCTGGGAGTTCAAACACGACATGTCGGAGTCGATCATCATTGTGGCCTTAGCCGCCTGCTGGGCCGGCTATCTCGGTTGGTACTGGAGACAACGTTTCCAGAGTTCTCTGCAAGAGAAAGATCGTGTCAGTTCGTTCTCCCACGGGCTCGGCACTCTTGGGTCTGCTCGACAAGTCCGAGACCAGACACAGACGGCCGTGTATCAATCGTCTCCGCTGGCGCCCCGCGGTGCACATGCGGCAGCCCGTCGGCGTCGTGACGTTGGGATTACCTTGGGCCTGCTCTGCTTGACCACTCTGTTCGCGGCGTTGGCCTTCGGCCCGATTTTGTGGGTCGTCCACGTTCTGGTCGACATCGCCACGGGATCTTTCGCCTATGTGGCCTCACAACGCCGGAGCCTCGCCGCTGAGCGTGAGATGAAGGTTCATATGCTCTACCCCGATCGCATCGCGGATCAGCAGTCACTTGTGGGGGCCGGAAGGGCCGTCAACGGTTAACGGCAATCGAGGGCGGGAAGGTCCGTACCTTGGCCGCGTGACGCTACGATTGCCGGTCGCAGGGGGTGTAGCTCAGTTGGTAGAGCGCCTCGGTCGCATCGAGGAGGCCAGGGGTTCAATTCCCCTCACCTCCACTCTGCTGTGTTGTCGCCGGGCGTGGCCGGAGCCGCAGGCTGGTAGTTACCTAGCGGGGGGCCGCGAATCCCAACCCAGCTAGATGGCCGACCTTGATCGAGTCGGCGGTTATCCCGTCATCGGTGTCAACCCGGTTGGCGACCGTGTCATGAGGCAGACAGAAGCTGTCGACCTGCATAAACGGATGGTCTCCGCGGTCGAAACCCTGCTGAAACTCGAGAAAAATACCGCCCCGAGGGTCCTCATAGATGTTGGGACCAGCTTCTTGTTGTTCTTCTAGCATCTAGTCATCGGACTCTTCGGGCGCGTCATCTCCGCTGCTCTGGTCGGGCGCGTCGTCGGTATCGCCGGGAGCGTCGTCGGAGTCGTCCGAGTCGTCGCTGTTCCGCAGACGTAGCGTTGCCGCCGGTGTCGTCCCCGGAATCGTCGCTCGTCTCTCCGCCACAAGCCGCGGCGAGGAATGCAACAGCTATCAGAATCGCAAGTCAGCGTGACCGTAGGTTGCGCATTGGATTTCTTCTGATTGTTTGCCTCAGCAGAGCCAGGATGGTTTACCGGGGGGCTGGCCGGAAGTCGTTGCGCCCTGTGATGCAGATTGGATCCCCCTTGGCCCGCACGAACGGGTATTTCTGATCATCACACGGGAACGTGAAGTCCAGCGTCTGGATTGAGTCAGCCATTTGCGTCTTGCCCGGGCGGACCGAAGCTGGGCTCATGGCGTTGTTGTCGACCGGACCCAGGCTGATGATCGCTTCGCGTACATCGGCGAGAGTCGGGTTGTCGCCTGCGTCGTACAGGCCGCGAGCCATGATCCGGACGATCCCGCAGACGCTGCCGACCATTCCGTACGCGGAATCTCCTAGAGTCTGCCAATCGTGGCTGGCGCCCGATGGACTGTTCTCTCTGTAGAGCTGGTTACACCCATCCGCCATCGCGTTGGGCACATAGCCAAGGTCCCGGTATTCGCCGGTGGTTCTGAAGTCGATGATCGTGGCACCGTTGTAGAGATTGCCAGCCTCAACGTTGTCGGCGATCTTACCCGACACGAGCTCAGAAGTCTGAGAGTTGAAATCCGAAGCGAAGAAGCGCACATCTCCAGGCTGGTAACCCTGATTGACCATCTCAGCGATGTAAACGGGTGCCGAAATTATGTTGAGGACATTGAAGAACCCGTTCACGCCGGCGTTGTCCATGTTCGTGACCGACTCGATGGTGCCGCCTGTGCAGGACACTCTGCCGCCGCAGTCGATCACATCGAACACGACTTCAAACCCGGCTTCGCGCAACGGGTTCACTAGGCCTGCTTCTACGGCCTCGGACTGTCCGGGAGTGTTCGGTGCCGCAACACCCAACGTGAGACCCTCAAGTTCTCCGCGGTCTAGAAGGTCGCTGACCATGAAGCGGAGGCTCTCTTCGAGCGTCGGAGACAAGGAGAGCAACAAGTCGTTGGAACGGTTCATGAACTCCTCGCTCTGGCCCTGGGTTGAGATGAATATGGTCTCCTGTTCCTCAACGAGACACAGGTTGGCCGTGCCCTGGAAACCGGTGCTGTTCATCACGATCACCGACTTGTGATCCTCGGTCATGGCCAGACAAGCAGCGTT
>JAKZTU010000067.1:0-5251 GCA_047516945.1 Acidimicrobiales bacterium | reverse complement strand
GCTCGATCCGACGATGGCGCAGATCCGCACAGCACATGAGCGGGCCACCGGACCGGTCTATGCGCTGGCGCGCAGCGACTGCTTGCCGGTAAGCAGCGGTTCATTCGACGGAGCAGTCGTCTGTCTGGTCTATGAACACATAGACACGCTCGAAGAATCGCTCGCCGAAGTTACACGAGTGCTGCGCCCGGGTGGCCGTTTCGTGCTGATCCTCAACCATCCACTGCTGCAGACGCCCAACAGCGGTTTGATCGTCGACCACATGATCGATCCCCCGGAGAGCTACTGGCGCGTAGGTGCCTACCTCCATGAGACGGCGACGGTCGAAGAAATCAACAAAGGGGTGCATGTGCGCTTCGTTCATCGCCCGCTGAGCCGGTACCTCAATGAGATGATCGCAGCGGGAATCGATCTGGTCGCAATGCTCGAACCCGCCCCGTCAGCTGGGTTCTTGGCCAAGGTGCCCGACCATGAAGCCGACGTTGTGGCCAACACCCCGAGGCTCCTGGCCCTTATCGGCGAACGCAGGCCGTCCACTAGCTAGCATCAACGCATGAGCGATCTGGTGGTCATCGCGGGCCTGTCCGGGGCCGGTCGCACGGTAGCGGCCGACAATCTCGAGGACATGGGCTGGTTTGTGATGGACAATCTCCCGCCGGCACTGATCCCCAAGGTTGCTGAACTAGCCGATGGTTCTTCGAGTGCCGGTGACCGGATGGCTCTGGTCGTCGGCTCTGGCCAGTACCAAGACAAGATCGCCACGTTGGTAAGCGCATTGCGCTCAAAGTTCACCCGAGTGCAGCTGGTGTTCCTCGATGCCTCCACCGAAGTGCTGGTGCGTCGCTATGAGTCGAGTCGGCGCCGACATCCCTTCGATGATTCCGACGGTGGCACGCTCGGCGAAATCATCAACGCTGAACGGGTTGCTCTGGAACCGCTACGAGCTCAGGCCGATTTGGTGATTGACACCTCAGAGTTGAACGTCCATCAGTTGCGGGAACGCATGACGGAAGCCTTTGGCGACGGAAACTGCGGGCACACCATGCAAACGACGGTCTCTTCGTTCGGCTACAAACATGGTCTTCCCCTCGATGTGGACTTAGTGATCGATTGTCGTTTCTTGCCCAACCCGCATTGGATTGACGAGCTACGCCCGTTGACAGGAATTGATCAGCCCGTTTCTGACTATGTCCTTTCGCAAACGGTCACCGACGGCTTTCTCGAACGCCTTGAAAGCCTCTTAGAATTGATCCTTCCGTTGTACGAGCAGGAAGGCAAGTCGTATCTCACCGTCGCTTTCGGTTGCACCGGTGGTAGACATCGTTCGGTCGCCATTGCTGAGCGAATGGCCGTAGTTCTCAAAGAATTGGGAGTCACGCCCTCCGTTGTCCACCGCGACATCAACATCTGACGGCGATATGTGCTTATCTGCTCTGAGCAACGAATCACACAACCACCAACAGGGAGAACCCTAAATGACCGTACGCGTCGGAATCAACGGTTTTGGCCGCATCGGCCGTAACTTCTTTCGGGCTGCCAAGGCCCAAGGCGCTGATATCGACTTTGTCGCAGTTAACGACCTTGGCTCGCTCGACACCATGGCGCATCTACTCGCCAACGATTCGGTCCATGGACGTTTGTCCGCTGAGATCGCGGTGACCGATGACGGAATCAGCGTTGACGGCGATGTGCTCAGGGTGCTTTCTGAACGCAACCCCGAGGACCTGCCCTGGGGCGACCTTGGGGTTGATGTGGTCGTCGAGTCCACGGGGATCTTCACCAAGCGCACCGCTGCCGCTATGCACCGCACCGCGGGTGCTCCCAAAGTGATTATCTCAGCACCGTCAGGCGACAGCGACGCAACCTTTGTGGTCGGCGTAAACGACGACACCTACGACCCCGAGAATCATCATGTGGTCTCCAACGCTTCGTGTACCACCAACTGCTTCGTACCGATGGTGAAGGTGCTTGACGATGCTTTCGGTGTCGTGCAAGGGCTGATGACCACAGTGCACGCTTACACGGGTGACCAGGCCTTGGTCGACGGTCCGCATTCTGATTTGCGCCGTGCGCGCGCCGCGGCGATCAACATCGTGCCCACCTCCACGGGAGCGGCACGTGCCACCGGGCTGGTCATGAGCGAAATGCAGGGCAAGCTCGACGGCACTTCGATGAGGGTGCCGATTCCCGACGGATCGATCACCGATTTCACCGCCGTACTGGCCCGTGACGATGTCACCGTTGCCGAGATCAATGCAGCGTTCGAGGACGCGGCCACCTCCGGCCCGTTGAGCGCTGTGCTCGTCTATTCCGAAGCGCCGCTGGTGTCCTCCGACATCATCGGTTCGCCCGCCTCCTGCGTGTTCGACGCCGGACTGACGATGGCGCAGGGTTCGCTGGTGAAGATCTTCGGCTGGTACGACAACGAAATGGGCTATTCGAACCGTTTGGTTGATCTCACCTTGGTCGTCGGCAACCAGTCGTAACTCTAGAAGTGAGTTCCGTTCCTCGACTTGAAGACTTGGGTGACCTCGCTGGGAAGTCGGTCCTTTTGCGGGCCGACTTCAACGTGCCGGTAGCTGACGGGAAGATCACTGATGACCTGCGTATTCGCGCGGCGTTGCCGACTATGCGCTGGCTTATCAGCCGAGGCGCTTCGGTCACCGCCTGTACTCATCTGGGACGACCCAAAGGCCAGGCGGACTCGGCCTTTTCGGTTGATCCGGTACGCGATCGTCTGAGCGAACTTGTGCCGGGTTTGGAGCTACTCGACAACCTGCGTTTCGATCCCAGAGAAACGGCCAATGACGCTTCCTTTGTTGAGGAGTTGATCGAGGGCCACGATGCCTATGTCAATGATGCGTTCGGTGCTTCGCATCGGGCTCACGCCTCGATTGTTGGCCCGCCTCGCCATCTGCCGTCGGCAGCGGGTCGGCTACTGCACCGCGAGGTTGAGGTTCTCAGCGGGCTGCGTATCAACCCTCGGAAACCTTTCGTGGCGGTCATGGGTGGTTCGAAGGTGAGCGACAAACTCGCCGTTATCGAGGCGCTGTTGGAGTCGGTCGATTCGTTGATTGTTGGTGGCGGCATGTGTTTCACCTTCTTGGCGGCCAAGGGCCACTCGGTGGGCGCTTCGCTGTGCGAAGACGACATGATCGACACGTGCGCGCGTCTGCTCAATGGTCCCAAGACAATTCATCTGCCGTACGACATCACGGCTTTGGGTCCCGGTGGCAAACTGATGATGCCTGAGGCTGGAGGAGATGTGCGTCAGATGGGTACTGACTTGCCCGATGGTTGGATGGGCGTTGACATCGGTCCTGGCAGCGCGGCGGCGTTCGGTGATGTCATCTACGAGGCCGGGACAGTGCTGTGGAACGGGCCGATGGGCGTGTTTGAGGATCCTCGTTTCGGTGGCGGTACGGGTGCGGTCGCCCAAGCAATGGCCGACACGAAGGCGTTCACCGTTGTCGGTGGCGGTGACAGTGCCGCCGCGGCGAAACTGTTTGATGTTGAACATGAAATGGATCACGTCTCCACCGGTGGTGGGGCATCGCTCGCTCTTATTGAGCAGGGCGATCTGGTTGGCCTCAAGGCCTTGAGAGGAGCCCCCTTTGTCTAGTGAGCCGGTGTCTAATGAACCAGTGTCTAGTCAACGCAAGCCGCTGATCAGCGGTAACTGGAAGATGAACCACAATCACTTCGAGGCGATCCAGACGATTCAGAAGCTGGCTTACGCCTTGAACCCGCGCGATTACGACCATGTGGACGTGTCGGTTCATCCGCCATTCACCGACCTTCGTTCGGTGCAGACGGTCCTGCAAGCCGACGACATACCTATCTCGTTGGGTGCGCAGAATGTGCATATGGCGAGCCACGGGGCGTTCACCGGCGAGATCGCGCCTCCAATGTTGGCGAAACTCAACGTTGAGTATGTGATTGTGGGTCATAGCGAACGGCGTGAATTGTTCGGTGAGACCGACGAAATCGTCAACGAGAAGGCCAAAGCGGTGCTGGCCGCGGACATGACTCCCATTGTCTGTGTCGGCGAGACCCTGCAGCAGCGTGAGGCCGGGGAGGCGGAGTCCACCGTCGCTCAACAGATTTCGGGCAGCTTGGCTGGTTTGTCGGGCGACGTTGTGGCAGGACTGGTGATTGCCTATGAGCCGATCTGGGCGATCGGTACTGGCGTGACGGCAACACCGCTCGACGCCCAGTTGATGTGCGCCCATATCCGTGCTTTGGTGCGCTCTCGCTGGGGCGATTCGGCGGGCAATGCTGTGCGCATCCAATATGGCGGCTCGGTCAAGGGCGGCAACGCTCCTGACTTGATGGCACAGCCCGATATCGATGGTGCCCTGGTCGGGGGTGCCAGTCTTGACGCCGACGAATTCGCCCGCATCGTCAACTTCCGTCTCTACCAGGCGTAAGTGGGCCGCTCTACGCGGTAGAACTCACCCTCGCACGCGGTCGACAATCCACCGGCACCTTGTTGACAACAGTTGATAACAAGGGCACAATGATGACGTGAGTCGCAACACGATGAGCTTCGCGCTCCCAGAGTCTTTACGGGACTACATCGACCAACGTGTTCGAACTGGGGATTACGGCAATACCAGCGAGTACCTTCGCGACTTGATCCGGCGCGATCAACATGACGAGGCTGCCCGTCGTTTTCGCTCGTTGATCGCTGAGGGACTCGAGTCTGGAGAGGGTCGTCGCTTGACTGACGATGTCATTGATGAGTTGCGTGCTCGCGCGCTCGGCACCGTTGTGTGATCGAAGTTCGGCTACGTCCACTCGCCGAAGTTGACCTAGTAGAGCGGGTCCGGTATTACCGATACGAGGGCGGCGACGAGCTTGGCGGACGGTTCTTCGACACGGCGATCGAGTCATTGCGAGCGATTGAACGGATGCCTGGCACGGGCTCCCCACGGATAGGTGAGTTGTGCGGCGTTCCCGGTCTGCGATCCCACCGGCTCGCAGGGTTTCCTTGCAGCTGGTTCTACTTCGAACGAGGCGACCACGTCGACATCGTCCGTCTTGTTGCCTACGCCCAATCACGAGATCGCCACGCCGGATGAGGCTCGCAGCTTGCTGGGCCTCAAGGGTCGCGCATAGAGGAATCCCAATGAGTCGTTTTCTGTGGATTCTGATCGCAGGGACGGCTTTGTTCGTCGGATGCTCCGCCGACTCTGTGGAGGTTCCTCTCGGCCCCGACGGAGAGCCTGACCCTGAGCTCGTAGTTGGT
>JAKZTU010000066.1:0-3499 GCA_047516945.1 Acidimicrobiales bacterium | reverse complement strand
GATGTTGCGTGCCACCCGATACGGGTCAGGTGATTCTGGAAGGGAAACAATCCATGAACAAGAACGGTATATTGCTGCGTTTGCTCGCGGCGCTATTCGCCATCGCCCTCATCGCCGCTGCTTGTGGCGACGACGGTGACGCGGCCGAAGACGAAGGCGGACGTCTAGCTGCGGTCATCGATCGCGGTTCCGTCAATTGCGGGGTCAACGACACGCTTCCTGGGTTCGGCAATATCGACGCAGACGGCAACAACACTGGTTTTGACGTTGACTTCTGCCGGGTCGTGGCAGCCGCTGTGCTCGGCGATGCCGACGATGTGAACTACACGTCCCTCGACGCTTCCCAGCGTTTCCCGACTCTGCAGTCCGGTGAGATCGATTTGTTGGTGCGCAACACCACTTGGACGGCTAGCCGCGACGGTAACGAGCAGGCGAACTTCATGTTCACCACATTCTTTGACGGCCAGGGCTTCATGGTTCACGCAGACAGCGATATCCAGTCTGTATCTGACATGGCCAACACCAACATCTGCGTGCTTCAAGCCACCACGACGCTGTTGAACCTCAACGCGGTGCTCGGCGACATGGGAATCCCCTTCACGCCTATTGAGTTCGGGGCCAACGATGAGCTTCAGCTGGCGTTCGTTGATGGGCAGTGCGAAGTCTGGACTACCGATGCCTCTGGGTTGGCGGCCTTCTCGGCCACGCTCGACATCGACACACGCGTCCTTGGCGACATCATCTCCAAGGAGCCCCTCGGGCCTGTGGTGGCTGATGGCGACACCGAGTGGGCACAGGTTGTTAACTGGGCCACCATGGCCACGGTGCAGGCCGAAGAGTACGGAATTTCCTCAAGCAACCTCGGTGACTTCATGGACAGCGATAGCACCAACATCCGCCTGTTCCTCGGTCTGCCCATTGAGGGGGAGGTGGTTGAGGTCGGTCTTGGTCTCCCCGCTGACTTCGCGCAGCAGATCATCGGCCAGGTCGGTAACTACGGTGAGATCTACGAGCGCAACCTTGCGCCGCTCGGTCTTGAGCGCGGTCCCAACGCCTTGTGGACCGACGGCGGTCTCATGTACGTTCCGCCCTTCAGGTAAACCACTTGGCCTAATTCGATTGGGCTGAATCACTCGACAAGACGATTCCGGTTGACCCCCGCAGAGTTTCGGGGGTCGCCGGGATCGTCTTGCGCGTTTGGCGTATTTTCTGAAATACTCCGCTTGGCGAATACTCTGGGTTACTGTTCGTTAACTGTTCGGGTTACCGGTTAGCCGACCGGTTACACAGCCGGTTACACAGAAGGTGCAGAGGGGGGCGAGAGGAACAGATGCTCGGCAGGCTGCTGTTGTTGGTATTCGCCTTGGCGTTGGCAGCAGCAGTCTTTCTTGTCGGTCGCTTCTTTGTCGACAAGGTCACCCGCCGAGACACCTCCGATCGTCCACCGCCATGGCGTGACCTGAACGTTCTGTCGTTGGCGGTTCAGGTTCTCGCTCTCGGCCTTATCGTCACGGTCGCCTCCCGGTTGTGCAGCAATTTCCGGGACCGCACCGACGATATTGGTCTCGAACTGACCTTCGGTTTTTTGGACCAGCCGTCGGGGATCTCCATCGCTGACAACCCACTGAGTTCGAACGCGGGTATTAGAGACGCCTTGCAGCAAGGGGTCAAGAACACGTTTTTGGTGATCCTGTTGGGCATTCCTTTGTCTGTGCTGTTCGGAACCCTCATAGGTATTGCTCGACTGTCAACCAACTGGCTCGTCAGGAAACTCGCAACCGGGTACGTCGAGTTCTTCAGGAACATCCCACCGCTGTTGGTGATTGTGTTCATGTGGGGTGCGGTGTTTTTGAGCTTCCCGAGCTCGGTCGGGGCGACTGCGGAGTCTGCGTGGCGTCCCTTCGGCGGTTGGTTGATCTTCAGCAACAGCCGATTTGCGTTCCCTTCGATCATTGGCTTGGACAACTTCGGGGCTTACCAACTGCTGATCGCGCTCAGCGTGGCGGCGGCCGTCGGGGTTTGGGTATGGCGCACTCGGGTGTTCAACAACACGGGGGTACCCCACCGTCGGGCCCTATGGTCCTTGGCAACCCTGGTTGGGCTGGGAGTATTGTTTTTCTTTGCTCTGGGAGGACCGTTCGAGTTCTCCAAGACCATTGTTGAAGACCGGTTGTGGACTGGTGGCTTCCGAATGCAGATGCCCTACGTGGCGTTGATGTTGGCGCTTGTCATCTACACGGCCTCCCATATCGCCGAGATTGTTCGGGGCAGCATCATGGCCGTACACACCGGGCAAGAGGAGGCTTCGCATGCTCTGGCCTTGAGCGGTTTTCAGCGGTACCGGTTTGTGATACTGCCTCAGGCCTTCCGGATTGCCTTCCCGCCGTTGATCAACCAGTTTCTCAACTACACCAAGAACTCATCGCTCGGGCTGGCGATCGGTTTCGCTGAGATCACTTCGATTGTCAACAATTTGTTCGGACAGTCCCAGCCTGCGCCGCAGCTCCTATTGATCCTCATGCTGATCTACCTCTGCTTGTCGTTGATCCTCTCGGTCATTGGCAACCTGATCAACCATCGGCTCCAGTTGAGGGGTGTCTGATGTCGGTCACTGATTTCGATTCGGGCGCCCCCGACGAAGCTCAGGAGGTTAACGACTTGCCACCGAGCCAGCGGTTGCCTGCGGGTGATTGGGTCAAGAAGAACCTATTCAACAATTGGTATAACTCGTTGATCACTGTTGTTGTCATCCTCTGCGTTGCTTACGCGGTCGTGCAAACGCTGGGATGGCTATTTTCTTCTGACTTCTTGATTATCCGGCGCAACCTCGCAGTGTTCATGGTCGGTCAATTCCCCCGCGACGAGTTGTGGAGACCCTGGGTGTCGGGATATCTGTTGATGGGGGCGTTCGGAATCGGCTCTGGTGTGTTGTGGCGGTCGGCTCAGGCAGACGCAGAGGAAAAGGGTTTGCCGACCGAAGACCATTCTTGGCCTGATCTGTTGCGCCGATTCTGGGCGATCATTGCGGTGTTGATCCTCTTCGTCTCTTTCGCCCGTACCGTGCCACCCTTTGTTGCTCTCGCCGGCGTCTTCGTAGTGTTCTTCATCAGCCGTGAGCTGGGGCGCAGGTTCAGTTCCGCGATGCGAACCCGTGGCCTGTTCCTTGCCGGATTGCTGGGTTTGGTATCGCTGCTGGTGCTTGCCGGGACGGGAGGTCTCGGAGCTTTGACGGTAGGTGCGCTGCTCGGCGCTTGGACGTTGTCAGAAGTTCGACGTGACGCCGATGAAAAGGGAGTCGGGGCACCACAGACGCCTGGAGTGTCACGACGCGCGCGGCGCTGGCACCTCAGGTATCCGCTTAAACGGCGAGTCGGGGGGATCGTGGCCTCGCGGCTAGCAGGGGTCATCGTCGGCGTTGCCGTGTGGCGGGGGTTGAATGCGTTGGACTTTGGCGGTTTCGGCTGGGACGATTGGGGAGGTTTGCATCTCACCTTGTTCG